>DATECV010000029.1:0-8175 GCA_035286725.1 Dehalococcoidia bacterium
AAGGCCCCAGCATCGTCGAGGTCGCCTCCGAGGCCGCCCACAAGCTCGGCGACGTCGCGAAGGAAACCGGCAAGCCCATCGTCTGCGTCGCCCGCATCCCCACCACCGAGCTCGGCATGGCCGGCACTCTTTCCTTCCAGCGCAGCGTTGCCGAAGCTGGCCTCCCGGTCTTCAACAGCGTCCGCGACGCCGCCCTCGCCGTGCAACGGCTGCTGGCGTGGCAATCCAACCGTTCGTAAATGGAGCGCAGGCGCCCTGCCTGCGTGTGGCACAGCCGCCCTCGAAGAGTCGCCGCAGGAGACCGGCTGTGCTCGTCGTCCGTCCCACGATGTAATTTGCAAACGGCAATGCGGTCGTGGGGGCGGCGCTTGCCTCGTCCTGCTCGAAGTCTCAAGGGTGCCGGGAGGGTCGCGCGCGCGACCGGGCAGCGTCTAAGCGACGCCGTTCACGGAGAACAGCCGCCACCGGCCGTCGATACCCTTCAACTCGTGCTCTCCCCGCTCGTTGAACGAGGCGCTCCCACCCAGCATCATGTCGCGCACCGTCGAGGACGTCCACAGCTCGCCGTCCGCCGCCTTCTGCTCAACGCGCGCCGCGAGATTCACCGCGATCCCGGAGATGTCGCCGTCATCGTGGACTTCGATCTCTCCCGCGTGGATCCCCGCGCGGATCTCGATGCCGATCCCACGCAGCGCGTCGCACAATTTCATCCCACACTCCACGCCCTGCGATGGCGCATCGAAGACCGCGAGCAGCCCGTCACCGGTGCTCTTCACCACACGCCCTCGATGCTGGTCGATGAGACCCCGCGCCGTCCGGTCATGGCTGTCCAGCACCGCCCGCCACTTCGCGTCGCCGGCCGCGGCTGACTGCTGTGTCGAGCCGACGATGTCGGTGAACAACACCGTGCCGAACTGCCGCGTCGTCGTGCGCGCCACGGTTGTGCCCGTGGCGAACTCGATGATCGCGTCGTCGAGGTCCCGCCAGTTGGGCAGGATCCATGCGAAGTGGTCGGCGCCTTCGATCTCCATGTATGTCGCGCCCGGAATGACCTCGCCAAGCAGTCGCCCCATCGTGACGTTCAGCACTTGGTCGTCCTTCACGTGCATCACCAGCGTGCGTGCCTTGATCCGTTCCGGCGCGTCTCCGGCGTCCAACGCCATGATGCTCTGCAGTTGGCGGATGAAGTCGCGCGGGCTCGCGGCGAGCCGCATCAGCCTGGCCATCCAGCGGGTGAACGACTCATTCCCCGCCTGGCTCGGGATCTCCCACGCCACCATCTCGCTGGCATCCTCACCCCACGTTTCGACGATCTGCAGGAAGTGCTCGTAGATCTTCTGTCCGTCATTGATCCACGGGTCGCCCTTCTTCATGTGTCGCGGGATCTTGCCGTAGTATCGCGGCGACACAAAGGTGTTGATCAGCGTCAGGCTCTCGACGCGCTCGGGGAAATCGGCGGCGAAGAGTTGCGCCATGTATGCGCCCTCCGATGTCCCCAGCATGTGCGCGCTGTCCCAGCCGACGGTGTCCATAACAGCAAGGATGTCCTCGTTCCGCTGCTCCAGCGTCGGCGCCTCGTCGAAGCGGTCCGACAGGCCGATGCCCCGCTTGTCGAAGTACACGCACGTCATGTGCTGGCCGAGGTGTTCCAGCGTGCGCCGGTACAGCTCATGTTCCCACATGATCTCAACATTGGAGATCAAGTCGGGGATGATTATGAGCCGCGGGCCGTCACCCCACAGGTGGTACGCCAGTCGAAGGTCGCCTGCGCGCGCGTAGCGCGTGTCCGGTACCTGCATGAGGCCCCCCTGATTGTTTTGGCCGAGTTCCGCGAAGTCTAGCGCACCACCATCCGCCCGGCCGCCGCGCACCGGCCGATCCGATGCCTGAGCTTCAAATCACTGCCACGCCGTGTCAGGATCCCGTTGATCGCCAGGATTCTCTGGCGCACAATCACACCGATGGAGCACGACGACCTCCTCGCCTACTACACCGAGCCCGGACCCTTCACCACGCTCGACGCGCATGCCGAGCAGGTCGACGGCCTTCCCGGCGACGTCGGCAAGCTGGCGCACGCGGTCCAGATGCTGCTCATCCACCGCTTCTGGGCGCAGGCCTACGACGTCGAGGTCACGCCGGAGCGCGAGAAGGAGAACGGACTGCACAGCACGGAGGCGATGCTCGGCCGCGCGATGGAGCTCGCGTCCGCACCCATCGGCCAGGCGCGGCTGCCCGACAAGCGCGTCGTCGGCATCTGTCGCCACTTCTCGACGATGATGGTCGCCTTCCTCAAGCGCAAAGGCATCCCCGCACGCGCCAGGTGCGGGTTCGCCGCATACTTCGAGCCCGGCAAGTACGTCGATCACTGGGTCGCCGAGTACTGGAAGGCCGATGAGTCCCGCTGGGTGCAGGTCGACGCGCAGCTCGATGCGCTCCAGCAGGAGGCCATCAAGGCCGACTTCGATCCTCTCGACGTGCCGCGCGATCGCTTCCTCGTCGCCGGCGACGTGTGGCTGCAGTACCGCATGGGGGACATCGACGCCGGCGCGTGCGGCATCGCGGACATGTGGGGCGACTGGTACATCCGGGGCAACCACGCGCTCGACATCGCCTCGCTGCAGAAGGTCGAGCTGCTGCCGTGGGAGCCCTTCGGCATCGCGAAGGCGCCCGGCTCCACGACGGCCGACACGCCGGAGCTGCTGGCACTGGCGGACCGCACGGCCGACCTCACGGCGATGGGCGACGATGCGTCGGTCGCGAAGCTGCTGCGGATGGCCGAGCAGGACGAGCGGCTGCGCCCGCCGAAGGCCATGCTCGACGCGGCAATCGCGGCGGATGCTTCGGGTATGGGGACCGGGCCGAACCCGCTCGCCACGCGCTGACCAAAGAATTACCGTCTGTTTACGCCTGTACTGGCGGTGGGATCTGGGTACCGTGCCCGCTGTTCTCGTAAGATGAACCGCGTTCAGTCTCGCGCAGTTGAACGGACGGAGCCCACCATGCGCACGCGCAAGACCGACCCAGAGCTACCCATCCTTCTGCCGTTCACGCCCGGCCAGGCCTCCAACGGCGAGTTCGTCCCGAAGGCCCGCACCCGAAGACATATCGAAGCCGAGGTCCTCGCCCACGACATGGCCGAGCGCATCGCGAAGAGGCAGGGCGTCGATCGACGCCGTTTCCTGCAGAGCAGCGCCGGCCTCGCCGTGACCCTCGCCGCCATCAACCTCGTCGGCTGCGACGACGAAGACAAGAAGTCGCTGCCCGATGGTGTCGATGCCGGTGGCACCTTCGACGTCCCGACCGATGCCGATCCGGACGCCGTCTGCGACAAGCTCGAGGGCGACGAGTTCATCTTCGACGTGCAGACCCACCATGTGGACCCCGAAGGTCCCTGGGTGAAGGAGTCGCCTGCCACCGCGCAGTTCTTCGCGCAGTTCCTCGGCGGCGATCCCTCTTGCGTGGAGGCCGACAAGCTCGACTGTCTCAGCCGCTTCTACTACGCGCACGACATCTTCCTCGAGAGTGACACCACCATGGCCGTCCTCTCCGACACCCCGTCGTCCGTCGACGGGCAGGACCCCCTGAACTTCGACGAGATGAAGCGCACCCGCGACATCATCAACCAGCTCTCGCCCGCCAGCGACGGCCGCATGCGCCTGCACTCCGTCGTCGTCCCCAACGCCAGCCCCAACGCCCTCCAACCCCAGCTCGAGCGCATGCAGGCGCGGGCCGAGGCCATGGACGTCGCCGCTTGGAAGCTCTATACGCCCTACGCGCCCACCGGCAAAGGCTGGCAAATGGACGACGAGGATCTCGGCATCCCCGTCATCGAAAAGGCGCGTGCGCTGGGTGTGAAGACGATCTGCGCCCACAAGGGTCTGCCGCTCTTCGGCTTCGACCGGGCAGCCGCCTCACCGCGCGACGTCGGCGTCGTTGCGAAGGCCTATCCTGACATGAACTTCGTCGTTTACCACTCGGGCTGGTTCCCCGGCTCTCGCGAGGGCGAGTACGACCCGGCGACGAAGGAGGGTGTGGACGTCCTCGTGAAGTCGCTGCTCGACAACAGCATCCAGCCCAACACCAACGTCTACGCAGAGCTCGGCAGCACCTGGCGCAACATCATGTCCGACACCACCCAGGCCGCCCACCTGCTCGGTAAGCTGCTGAAGTACTGCGGCGAGGACAACGTGCTCTGGGGCACCGACTGCATCTGGACCGGCTCACCGCAGCCGCAGATCGCCGGCTTCCGCACCTTCAAGATCGATCCGCAGTTCGCCGCCCAGTACGGCTATCCCGAGCTCACCGGTGACATCAAGCGCAAGGTCTTCGGCCTGAACGCTGCGCGGCTCTACGGCGTCACCGATGTCGCTGCCGCGAAGTGCCGGCTGGACACCGACGAGGTCGACCAGCTCCGGCAGGCCTGGCGCGACCTCGATGGCGCCACCCACGAGCTCCGCTGGGCCGCCCGCAACCCCACCGACCGCGAAGGCATGCTCCGCTGGTTCGCCGCCCGCGGCGACAAGTGGCAACTCGGCTAGCGGCCGCTGAACGCGAGATGTTGTGCGTGCGTGTCGACGCGGTGGCGGAAGCTCACCACCTTCCCGTCGGGTCCGAATCGCCAGATGTGAGCCTCGTCGGGCTGTTTCACGCTCCTGCCCGTTGCCTTCACCGTGAACTCGACATCGATCAGAGCGACCACGACGTTGTCAGACTCAAGGAATGCGGTCGGCGCGAAGTTCGTGAAGTCGACCGCCGCGAGGCTGCCGAAGAACGCACCCACACCGTCCCGGCCGTGCCGCGGCTGGAGCAACGGCACATCGCTCGTTGAATCGGCGTCCCATTCCACATCGTCCGCCAGCTTCGACAGGATCGCCGGCACGTCGCCCCGGCCGAATGCAGCGTACATTTCCTGAACCGTTTCCAGATTGCTCATTGTCACGCTCCTCATGCTTGGATCTGCGGGTTCTGGCTTCTGTTCGAGTGTCATTCGACACAACCGCGCCGCGGGATCAGTGCCGAACCGAGCCGAACCGAGCCGAATGAGCGACTGACGCGCTGACGCACTGACCCACTCTCACCGCGCAAAGAACCCCAGCGCCGCCCGCACGCGCTCCTCCAGCGGCGCCTCCCCGTCTCGAGGCAGCCGGTCCGCCGCCGCCGTCGCTTCCTGCTGCGAATACCCCAGCCCCATCAGCGCCGCCACCACCTCCGCATCGGCTCGGCCGGCGCCCGTCGGCGGCCGCGGCCCAACGTCCACGCCCGCCGCCGGAGGCTGCACTTTGTCTCGCAGGTCCAGCACGATGCGTTCCGCTGTCTTCTGCCCCACGCCCGGCACCTTCCGCAGCACGTCAGAACGCCCGCCTGCGATCGCTCCCGCGAGCTGCCCGTGGTCCAGTGCCGACAGCAGCCCCAGCGCCACCCGCGGCCCCACGCCGCTGACGCTGATGAGCTGTTCGAACAGCACCAGCTCCTCGCGGGCGGAGAACCCGTACAGCGTTAGCGCATCCTCCCGCACGTGCAGGTGCGTAAACAGCGCCGCCACGGACCCCGGCGACAGCTCCCCGGCCGTGGAAGCCGGTACCGAAAGGAGCACGCCGATCCCCCCCACGGAAACGATGACCCAATCATCCCCCCGCTCGTCAACAACTCCCCGCACCCTCGCAATCGGCATGGCTATTGCAGGCCCGCGATGTCATCCGAGACGATAGCCTCTGATGATCCGCCATTCTGATATTCCTGGCTGCGGGTCGGTTCCCTGAGTCGAACGATAAAACTGGAGAGCATCTTCTGGACCTCCACCGTTAGCTCGGCCAGTTCTCGATACGCCGCCTCGTCCAGATAGCCGAGATCGTGAGACAGCAGAAGGTGGTAGTCCAGTTCTGCGGCAGATCCCATCGCGATCTGACAATGCTTCCTGAGCTCGGCGACGGAGCCTAAACCACATCCTTCGGCAATGTTGGCAGCGATAGAGCTCGACGCCCGACGAATCTGACTTGTGAGTCCGTAAATCTCCGACTGCGGAAATGCTTTCGTGGCCTTGTAGACCGCGAGCGTAAGCGCATGGGCTTTGTGCCATACAGCGAGATCGCGATAGTTGCGCATCATAGCCTCCTTGCCCGGGCGGAGTTAGGAGTCTAGCGCGTCGTTTCAGGGTTGGCTAACGAGCTAACCAGCTAGCAGGCTAACCAGCTAGCACGCTACATGTACTGGCCGCCGTTCGGGTTGAACTGCTGCCCAGTGATCCAGTCGCCTTCCGTACACAGGAACCGCACGAAGTTCGCGACCTCCTCAGGCCGCCCGAACCGCCCCAGCGGGATGTTCTTCAGAAGCGCCGCCTTCACCTCGTCTGACAGCGCGATCACCATGTCCGTCTCCACGAACCCCGGGCACATCGCGTTCACCGTAATGTTGTTGCGCGCCAGCTCCTTCGCGGCCGACTTCGCAAACGCGATCAGCCCCGCCTTCGCCGCGGCGTAGTTCGACTGGCCCAGGTTCCCCATCTGGCCGATGATGCTCGACATGACGATGATGCGGCCGTAGTTCCGCTCCGTCATGTGCGGGATAGCCGCCGAGACGCAGTAGAACGCGCTGCTCAGATCCGTCGTGATGACCTCGTCCCACTCCGCCGTCGTCATCCGCTTCAGCGTCTTGTCCCGGTTCACTCCCGCGTTCGCGATGAGGATGTCGATCCTCCCGAAGTTCGCGATCGCCTCGTCGATGATCTCCTTGCAGTCCTCCGGCTTCCCGACGTTCCCGCCCACCGCGACCGCCTTGCTCCCGAGCTTCTGGATCTCCGCGACGACCTCGCGCGCCGGTTCCGGACTCGTGAAATAGTTGACCACCACCGAAGCGCCCTCACGCGCCAGCTCGATCGCGCACGCGCGACCCAGCCCGCGCGACGCTCCCGTCACCACCGCCACCTGCCCCTCGAGACGCTTCGTCATGACCCCTCCATACGGGAAAACCCGCCTGCAGGCGGGGAGAACGCACATCGGCCGAGACTGTACAGCATCGCCAGACGAGGCACTAGCGCGGAGCCGCTCGCGTCAATGATGCGTTGACGCTTGCCCAGTGACTCCGAGTGGCCATCATCGCCGTGGCCGGCCATCACTAAGTGCGACCATGGACACGGCACCGCCGGGAGCCCGTCAATGGCTGGATCTGGGTTCACACAACGGTAGGCGGCCGGTAGTCCCCCCACTCCGCCTTCAGCACGCCGCAGATCTCCCCCAGCGTCGCATACGCTTTCACCGCCTCCAGGATCGCCGGCATCAGGTTCTCCTCGCCCCGCGCCGTCGTCCGAAGCCGCCCCAGCGCCGCCTCCGACTTCGAGGCGTCGCGCTCGGCCCGCACGCGCCGCAGCCGCTCGATCTGCGCCGCGGCGACCTCCGTGTTCACCCGGAAGATCGTCGGCTCCGGCTCCTCCGCGCTCTTGAACTTGTTCACCCCCACCACCACGCGCGCGCCGGCCTCGATCGCCTGCTGCTGCGCCACCGCGGATTCCTGGATCTCGCCCTGCATGTATCCCGACTCGATCGCCGGCACCGAGCCGCCCATGTCCTCGATCCGGTCGATGTACTCCTGTGCCTTCAGTTCGATCTCGTTCGTCAGCGACTCCACGTAGTACGACCCGCCCAGCGGGTCCACCGTGTCCGTCACGCCCGTCTCGTGCGCGATGATCTGCTGCGTCCGTAACGCGATCCGCTGCGCTTCCTCCGTTGGGATCGCCAGCGCCTCGTCGTAACACGACAGCGCGATCGACTGTACCCCACCCAGCACCGAAGCCAGCGCCTGCACCGCCGCGCGTACGATGTTGTTCTCCGGCTGTTGAGCCGTCAGCGTCGCGCCGCCGGTCTGGATGTGCGTCCGCAGCTTCCACGAGTTCGGGTCCGTCGCCCCGAACCGCTCCTTCAGCAGCCGTGCCCACATCCGCCGCAACGCCCGGTACTTCGCGATCTCTTCGAAGAAGTTGTTGTGTGTGTTGAAGATCCAGGAGATCCGCGGCGCCACCTCGTCCACGCTCACGCCCGAACGCTGGCACGCGTCGATGTACGCGATCGCGTTCGAGAACGCGAACCCGATCTCCTGCGCCGCCGTCGCCCCCGCGTCCCGGATGTGGTACCCGCTCACGCTGATCGAGTTGAACTTTGGCGCGTACTTCGCGCAATACGTGAC
>DATECV010000030.1:0-10957 GCA_035286725.1 Dehalococcoidia bacterium
AATGTGATCCGGCCCGCTTGGACTTCGCCCGCCGCCGGATCCACCGTGACCGTGGCCCACTGCGCGTCTCGGGCCCGCGACCGGCCAGCCCACCGGCGGATGGGGCGACCTACCCGAAGCCAGGCGGATCTGGGGCCACGAAATCCGTCGATGTACCGTTTCATGAGCGGTGGGTCAGTGAAACTGCGGAAAACGCCAATGAAACTGCAAAGTCCTCACGAAACACACCGTTTTGCCGAGCAAACTCCCCCGACCGCGAGGTCATCCTCAGCGAGCCCGTCGCCACCAACTGGTCACCATCACTCTCCCAACCCGCATGCCCGGCGCAACTCAGCCAACTCCCGCGCCGACAGCTCCCGCGTCGCGCCCACGGCCAGCCGCCCCAGCCGCACCGGACCGACGCGCGTCCTCACCAGCGCGCGTACCGGATGGCCGACGGCCGCGCACATCAGGCGCACCTGCCGTTTGCGCCCTTCGTGGATCACAAGCCGGATCCACGCATGTCCGTCCCGTGCCGCCTGGCCCGCCGGCGGCCGCATGGCCTCGACCCGGGCCGGACGAGTCATGTGTCCGCCGATGTCGACGCCGCGCCTCAGTGCCATTAGTGCCTTTTCGCTTGGCGTACCGCGCACCAGTGCCGCGTACTCCTTCTCCATCTCGTACCGCGGGTGCGTCAGCCGGTGCGCCAGCTCCCCGTCGTTCGTGAAGAGCAACAGGCCCGATGTGTTGCGGTCGAGCCGTCCCACGGGCAACACGTGCGGCGGAAGCCCCTTCGGCAGAAGCTCCATTACGGTTCGTCGGCCCTGCGGATCGTGCGCGGTGGTAACCGCGTCGACGGGCTTGTGCATGGCGAGGTACACGCGCGCCGTGCCGAGCCGCACCGCCCGCCCGTCGACCTCGATCACGTCACGGTCCGGGTCCGCGCTCGCCCCGAGCTCCGTGACGCGGCGGCCGTTCACGCTGATCCGCCCCGCGGCGATGAGCGCCTCGCTGCTCCGGCGGGAGCCCAACCCCGCCCTCGCCAGGATCTTCTGGAGCCGCTCTCTCACAGGTGGCGCCACCGGTCGGTCACGATCGGCAACAGGCGCATCGAACCGACGCCGGCCAGCGCCCCTGCCGCCAACGCCAGCGCCAACCACGGCAACCATCCAAACGAGATCCCGGACTCGCCGCGCAGGACGTCAACGGAGGGCCTCGATGGACCGCCGCGCTCGGCATCGATGGACACGTACGGACCACCGGGCGACGGCCGCTCATTGTCGACGAAGTCACCCGCTCGATCCGTATCGATGCCGGCAATCCGCCGCTCGATCGAGTGCCCCGCGGGCACGTCTTCGATCGGCGGGCTCATCGCGCTGCGGTCCGCGCCCCACGACACCGCGTCTGCGAACCGGCCCGTCGGGTCGACCAGGACGACAACGTCGCCAGCGTTACCGAGTGAGTTGCCGATGTGACCAGTAACGACGGCTACCGGTACGCGTAACTGTGAAATACTGGCCGCGAATTCCTCTGAGCCTGTGACGATGGCGTATCCGCGGGCGGGGATCACCAGCCCGCGCAAGACGTCCAGCCCATCGCCGTCCGCGAGAGTCCACCCGTCCAGCGACGCAGGCTCGTCGCTCGGGTTGTATAGCTCCACCCACTCACTGTCGGAGCCGCTCCCGTCATCGATGCCGTCGTACAGCACCTCGTTGATGGCGATCCGCGCGCTGCTTGATCCCGTCGCAACGGTTGCCGAGCCCGACGCGGTGCCCAGACGGTCACCGCGTCTTGATACACGTTCATCGCCCGGCGCCGTGCTCGCAATATCTGCGCCAGCCTGGCCGGGGGCCGAGTCCGGTGCGACGGGGCCGAACCATGCGTCATCGACCTGCACCTCCGCGTGCGATGACGATGCGGGCTGGAGCATGACGCGCACCTTGGCCGACGACGCCTCGAGCGGCGCGTTCACCGCGCCCGTCGTGAGATGCTGCCAGTCCGATACCGCCAGGTCGAGCACTGCGGTCGAGTCTGATGTGTCCAATGCCTCGCCGCTGCCGTCGTCCGATGCGTACCACGAGACTCGTAACCAGACGGTTGACAGGTTCGATCCTCCGCGTAGCCACCCCTCGAATGCGTATGACGCCCCAGCGTTAACCCGCACCGTCTGGTACAGCCACTTGGTCGATTCGGTCGAGGAGTCCAGCCGCGCGGACCGAATGCCACTCAGCGATGACTCGGTTGTCGTCGTCAGATCGCCTCCGTACTTGTCCCATGGCGCCGGCTTCCCCTCTGCGTCGACCTCCTCGAATCCACCGTTGAGGATCGCGCCATCGCCAATCGCCTGCACGATACCTTCCGGTTCGGGCGTCACGTCTTCTTCAAGGCGAGGCGTGCTCGTCGGTTTCGGCGTCTTCGTGGCGGTCGGAGGAAACGGTGTCTGCGTCGCGGTCGACGGCAGTGGCGTGTCCGTCGGCGTCATCGTCGCCGCGGGAGCGCCATCGAAACGCACGTCGTCGACGTAGATGACGTCCCCTGTCGACCCCGTGCCACCGATTCGAAAAACGATGTTATTAAAGCCCGTGACGGTGACGGTCCCCGAGAAAGCCCACCACTCCCCGGCGAGGTTTCCCGCCTCTTCTCTCCAGTGGATCTCACCGGGAGAGTTGGACGACACCTGCGCGTACAGCGTCAGCGCCGTCGAGTTAGAACGGATCCGCGCCGAGAACTGGTACGAGCCTGCCGGCACGCCAGCCGTCGACGTCTGCGTGAGGATGAACTGCTGCTGGTTCAGGATGATCCGCGCCCGTCCTCCCCCGCTGAAGGCAGCGACGTCGTCGGGCTCGGTATCGAATGTCGATCCAGACGACACGAATGTCCAACGGTCCGTGCCGGCCTCGAAACCCCCGTTGTCGACGTAGTCAAACGCGGAGACCGGCGCGGGCGTCAACAGCGTGCCCACCGCGGCGAGCGCGAGAACAGGCGCGACGGAGAACAAGAGATGTCGCAGTAGGCGCATCGCAACCGGGCTGTGCTGTTCTGCCCACCCGGGCGGTCCGAATGCTCTTCCCTAGGCTTGGCGCCGGATGCGAACCCGCCGCAGCATCACGGTCTCCGTGATGATCTGGGCTTCGTCCAGGAGCCCATCGTCTTGTCGGCGCGTCGGGAAGATGGAACGCCGCCGCCTTTTGCCATTGCCACCAATGAGACTGCCAATCGCGCGCCGCACCACGAACTGTCCCAGCGTGCCTGCCGCCATGACGGCCGCGCCCTTTATGACGGGCGACGTCTGGGGTTTCCAGACGGTCACGGAGGCCGGCTCGCGCGCTACCGGAAGCCCTGCCTGGCCAACCGATACGCCACATCGCCGGCAGAAGTTGTCTGCCTCGTCCATGGAAAAATCGCAGGCGGCGCACTTCGTCGGGGGCATGGGGCGTCACTGTACCCCGGCTGATCAGGCTCGGTCAATTGCGGAAATCGCAATCTGACAACCGTTCGCCGGCCGGACCTAGGCAGGCGCCGCGTTCGCAAGGGAGCTCTCGATTTCAGGCGAAAGGTCATACCCTCGCACGATGCGAACGTCCCCCGTGAAGATCTGTCCGCCGTCGAGCCTCAATCGCCCGCCAGCCAACGCCCGCAACGTTTCGACCACGAGCGGCAACTCGCGCATGGCGCCCCGTCGGCGTATCTCCTGGAAGAGCGGCAGTGCCTCACCTTCGCCTTCGCGGAGTTCGTCGACCGGCCGGCCTTCCGCCTGCCGCCAAAGCAGATCGATACTTGTCCCCCGCAGTGGGTACGTGCAGTACGTAACGATTGGCCCTTCGTCGAGACCAGCCGTCACCAAGTGAATGCGTACTCCTCCATGATCCACGCGCTGGCCGATCAGCTTCCACGTAACATCCTGCCAGGTACCCTCCGGCTGCCCGGGCGCGGCCGGGTGCAGGTTGAGCATCGGGCGAGCCGCGAACAGTGGCCCGGTCATGATCAGCATATAGCCGGCGAGCATGCCCACGTCATAGGTGTGGGCTGCCAAAAGCGAAGCGACCTCGCTGTCGTACTCCGTCCGCCAGGCCGGCAAGGGACGCCCCGTCCGGGCTGGCTCGCCGTTGTGCTCGCGGCGAAATCGCGCGTCGGAGAGCGTAACCAGGGGTATGCCGTACGATCGCACCTGCTCCAGGAATGTATCGGTCGCGGGATACTGACCCGGCTCGCGATTGCAGAAGACGAACGCGATCTCTCCGTCGACTCGCCCGTCACGAATCGCCTGTACAGCGGCCCGGAGGAGCTTCTGCGACCCCTCACCTCTTCCCGTCGAAAACCACCCGATTCGCAACACGCCATCCTCCTTGTTCCGGCAACAGGCCTATACGCGGGCCTCACGCATCCCGCTATGGGTAGTCGCCAGATTCTTCACGGCCCGGGTCGTCCGTCGAGGTTGACTCCTCTGCGGACGAGTCGTTGAGCATCGCCCCGTTTCCCCTTGGGGGCGGAGCGAACGACTCGTGCAGCTTGGTAATCCTCTGTTCAGCAGCGTCCAACCGCTCCTGGCAAGCGCGGGCCAGCATCATTCCGTCCTCGTAGAGCGCGATCGACTCGTCCAGCGACAGTCCACCCTGCTCCAGCTTGGCGACGCTCGCTTCCAATCGAGTGTAGAGCTCCTCGAAGGTCGCCGTCTTCGGCTGCTTTTGCTCCCGTGCCATAGTCCCCCGGATCTCCTACGCTCGTTCCACGGGCATGCTGAACAGCTCAGCCTGCGCGTCTGGTGCCGACCGTCGCGACCGCTTGCGCGGCGAAGGGCGGGTCCCGCCAGCCACGGCTTCGAACGTTCCGTCCTTTACGCGGATATCGAGCGCATCACCTGCCTTCACGGCCTCAACGCTCGAGACGACGGCGCCACGCCGCTGAACGATGGCATATCCCCTTTCGAGAGTACCGTACGGGCTCAGTGACTTCAGGCGCCAAACGCAGTTTCCGACAGATTGATTCGATCGAGAATGCAGACTCGTCGCGGCGGTGAGAGATCGTCGCAGGCAGTCGTCGACACGCTGGCGATACGCACCAACCCCGGGCACTCGCCTCTCAATCGCGCGGGAAGCCTGCTGAATGGCGGAGCGATCCGCCGAGAGCCGACGCCCTACGATGGACGCCATCATGCCGGCAGCCACCCCGAGTCTTGCCTGAATGTCCAGGCGATCTGGAGCGGCTATCTCCGCGGCAACCGACGGCGTGGGCGCGCGCCGATCCGCAACGAAATCGGCGATCGTGAAGTCGGTCTCGTGACCGATCGCCGAGATCACGGGCGCCTGGCTAGCGAAGAGCGCCCTCGCCAGGCCTTCGTCGTTGAAGGCCCACAGTTCCTCGACCGAGCCACCGCCGCGGGCCAGGATGATCAGGTCGATATCGTCGAGAGCGTTCAGGGCGTCGATCCCGGCGATGAGGCCGGCCACAGCGGCGGGGCCCTGTACCGGCGCCGGGGCCAACACGACTTCCGCCACCGGCCAGCGGCGCTCGAGCACGCGGCAGACGTCATGAAACACGGCCCCCGCGGCGGACGTGACGATGCCGATTCGCCGCGGCATCTGCGGCAGCGAGCGCTTGCGGGACTCATCGAAGAGACCTTCGGCACCGAGCTTGGCTTTCAGT
This sequence comes from Dehalococcoidia bacterium, assembly GCA_035286725.1. GTDB lineage: Bacteria > Chloroflexota > Dehalococcoidia > DSTF01 > JACRBR01 > JACRBR01. The sequence continues at coordinate 5,623 of DATECV010000030.1, forward strand.
CGCTCGAACTCCGCTTGCAGAGCGCCGGCGCCCTCGGGCTGAACGTAGTCGACAATGAGCTGCAGGTCACCTCGTGGTTCGTACAGCGATATGCGTCCATGGGCGAGCACGGCCTGACCGTTATCCACGAGCTGAGACGTGCGGGCCCTCACATTGAACTTCTGCGAGAAGAAGACGGCGCGGATCTGCGCCTGCTGATCCTTCAGGGTGAAGTACACGTGGCCCGACCCCGGGCGGCTGACGTTGGAGCACTCTCCCGCCACCCAAACGTCACCCAGGGCGGGGTTCGTGTCGAGAAGTTCCCTCAGGTAGGCCGAGATCTCTCGGACCGCGTACACATGCACGAGGGCATTTTCGAACAAATGCGCGGATCAGCGCAAACGCCGCCGTTCGCAGAGGGGAAGGCTGAGGTGATTACGCGCGCTCCTGGTACTCGCCGGTGCTGGTATTGACTCTGACCCGGTCACCCTCGTTGATGAACAACGGGACGTTCACGACGAGGCCGGTGTCCATCGTGGCCGGCTTGGTGGCCCCGGTTGCCGTATCGCCTTTCACGCCGGGCTCGCACTGCGCTACCGTCACCACGACGGACGACGGAAGCTCTATGCCGATGGGCTCATCGCCGAGGAAGAGGACGTCACACGTCTGATTCTCCGGCAGGTAGTCCTTCGCATCGCCAACCTGCTCCAACGTCAGAGGCACCTGGTCGTACGTCTCGGTGTTCATGAAGTGCATCAGATTGTCTTCCGCGTAGGAGAACTGCATGGACACGCGTTCCACGCGGACGCGAGGCCACTTCTCTCCCGCCTGGAAGCTCCGCTCGATGATGTCGCCACGACGGACGTCCCGCAGCTTCATCCGCATCTGCGCGCTTCCGCGGCCCATCTTGATGTGGTGGAACTCCATCACCTGATACACGCGGCCATCGAGCTCGATGGTGGCTCCGCGCTTCATTTCCCCGGTTGAGATCATGTGGTCTCCATCAATCCAGTCGCTTCAACCAAACGCCAGCCGAATCACCCCTGACACTGCAGACGAGGTCAGCGGGCGACGATCATGCCGCAGCCACGACAAGCTTGGGGGCCCTGCTCATGACCCGGGCCTTGCCGTTTTCGAGCACCACCATATCCTCGATGCGGACGCCCCCCCAGCCCGCGACGTAGATTCCGGGTTCGATGGTGAAGACCATATTGTCCTCGAGAATGTCACTCGATGTACGGCCGACCCTTGGGGCCTCGTGCACCTGCAGGCCGATGCCGTGGCCCAGGCCGTGGCCAAACGTGTCGCCGTATCCGGCCGCTTCGATCACGTTGTGGGCGATCATATGACATTCCTCGCCGGTCATTCCAGGCTTGACCAGTTCTTCGGCGGTGAGCTGCGCTGTGAGCACGATGTCGTAGATCTTCTTGAACTGATCGTCCGGCTTTCCGAGGAATACGGTGCGCGTCAAGTCGGACATGTACCCGTCTACGTCGCATCCCATGTCGATGACGATGCCTTCGCCCGCCGCGAGCGCGCGATCGCGCGGGAAGGCATGCGGCATCGCGCCCCAGGGGCCGCCCGCCACGATCGTGTCGAACGACAACCCGTCGCCGCCGTGCTCGCGTATGAACTTCTCTATCTCCCAGGCGACCTGCTTCTCGGTCCAACCGGGCTCGATGCGCTGAGAGACATAGGTGAACGCGGCATCGCCGAGATCCACGGCCTTCTGGAGCGCATCGACCTCGGCAGGCTCCTTGAAGATGCGGAGTCTCTCTACAAGGTCCGGCGTTGGCACGAGGTCAGGCCTGGCGCCTTCGGCTAGCGGCCCGAGCGCCTTCAACATCGCGCGATGCGTGGCGACGGTCATGTCGTTGGACTCGATTGCGATCTTCCGCCCTCCGAGGCCATCGAAAATCGGTGGCAACCAGTGATCGAATCCCTGGACCGTCTTGTGAAGGCGGAATTCCGGCGCCTGATTCGCAGACTGCTCGTAGTAGCGGAAGTCCGTGGCGATGATCGCGTCATCAGCCGTAATGAGCAGATACCCCGCAGAACCGGTGAAGCCGCTGAGGTACCGGCGGTTCTGCGCGTTGGAGATCAACGCGCCATCAAGCTCGCGTTCAGCGAGGGCGTCGCGCAATCTCTGGAGACGGGTCTTCATCAGTCACTCCCTGGCCATTCGTTGCGCGTTCTGCTCTCAACGTGATCCTGCTATCCCTTCCGCTTCCTGATGTCCAGCAAGGCGTCTACCGCAAACTGGTATCCGAGGGCGCCGAGGCCGACGATCGCTCCCACCACCACTGGAGAAAGCAGCGATTCATGGCGGAATGCCTCTCGCCTCCAGATGTTTGAGATGTGAACCTCGATGACAGGAATATCGCATGCGGCCACGGCATCCCGGAGCGCCACGCTCGTGTGCGTATAGGCGCCGGCGTTAATGACAAGGCCGTCGGCTCCGGGCGCCTCGGCCTGGAGCCAGTCGATCAGGGCGCCCTCGCTGTTGGCCTGGAAGGCCCGCACCTCGGCGCCGTGTGTGGCGGCCCGCTCCTTGACGAGTTGTTCGATGTCGGCGAGGGTCTGCCGACCGTAGATCTCAGGTTCGCGGGTGCCCAGGGTATTCAGGTTTGGGCCGTTTATCAGGAGGATTCGCATCGCGGCATTGTATCCGACATCTCCAGATTCGGACCCAAAGGCAGGAGTCCCGGCCGTGTAGCCGGGTTCGCCCGATGCCGAGAATCCAGTAGGAACCTTCTGCCCGCCTCGAGCGGGCTCATGGAGTTGCTGTTCATGGGCAAAGACATCGACGAGGACCTGATCGAGGCCACGATCCGCCGGATTCAGGCACAGGCCGCGCCCGAGCCGGATGCCGCGGATGACGACGAAGAAGATCCGATCGAGGCCACGATTCGGCGCGTACAAGCCCAGGCGGCCGCGCAAGCCGGCGAGCCGGCCCCGGGCGCGCCTGTGGAAGTGGACGAGGTTGGCTCGCAAGTGGAGGATCCCATCGCGGCGACCATTCGGCGAGTGCGGGAGCAGGTCATCTCTCGCGGGGACGAGGGCGCGGCTGAGATCGGCGCGGCCGACGAGGAGAGTCCTGCGGAGGACGATGCGTTCGCCGCCACCATCGCGCGCGTGCAGGCGCAAGCGGCGGCTCGGGCGGAGATCCCGTCCGAGTTTGCGCCAGCGCCGCTGCCACCCCTGGATGATGAGCCGGAGACCAACGTCATCGAGGAAGCGATTCACTTCGCGGAGGCGCACGATGATGGCGCGTCCGAACATCGTTCGGCGTACCAGCCCGCGGCCTGGCGTGACGAGGCACCACCGATCGAAGAGACGGCCTGGCCCGGCCGCGACGAGCGCATGCTGGGCGAACCTGCCACGTGGCAGATCGCCGCGCAGCGGCTGGAACAGGGGCTGCAGGAGACCCAACAGGAACTGCGCAGCCTCGCAGCAAGACTCGAAGCGCTGATGCCAGCACTGCAGGGACTTGCAGGAAACACTCATGCCGTCGCGCCTTCGCTGACGGTCATCCAGCCCAAGCGGAAGGCGGCCCAGGACGAGGAATGGGACGACACGCCGCGGGTCGCGCCGATGCAGTTTGGGACGCCGCCGCGCCCGCCGGTCTTCCGGGACCCTTCGCCCCAGACGGCCACGGCAGCCGAACTTGTGGAGGAACCCACGCCTGAGGCAGAGGCGGTGCCCGCAGCGAGCGGCCCCCGGCTGCACGCGGTCGATGCGAAACGGGATCTCGACAGCCGGCTTCCGAGGCAGTACAGAATCACCGTGGAGGACAAGCGCCGCGGCGTGGACCTGGTGCCGTTGCACCGGGCGATGCAAGGCCTGGAGCACGTGAAGGACATGTCGTTGCTGAGCTACAGCAACGGCGTGGCGATCGTTTTGGTCGAAAGCGTCGGAGCGATCGATCCCGAGGCGCTGCGCGCGGCCGTGGAGCGGGCGATGAGCCGCGAGACGAAGATCGAGGTTCACAACGAGCAGACGATGGTTGTGAAGATCCAGGAAGCGTAGGCCCCAGCGATGCCATTGAACTGGCTGACCGGCAAGAAGGACAAGACGAAGTCGCCCGAACCGTTCGTGGCGATCGAGTCGCTGGAAGCCGCGCGCCCCGAAGGCCGCGAAGGGCGGTTGTTCGACCTGGTGATCCTGTCGCTGTTCCTGCACAGCGCCGGCAGCACGGGCGAGATGATGTCCGCGTTCCTGGAGAAGGCGCCGCGGGTGACGGAATCGTTGTTCGTGTACCCGCTGGTGTTGGACAAGAAACGCGACACTCTGACATCCGCGCCGCTGGAGGGCATCGTTGAGCCGCTGTTCGAGAAGGTGATGGACGCGTTCCAGGAAGACCTGACCGCGATGGAGCTGGAGCTGCCCGTCAACCACTTCCGGCGCCTGGTCATCGAGGGCGGCGAAGTCGTAATGCGCGACTCCATGACGCAGTTCTGGGACGGCATCTTCGAGGCGGAGCGCGTGCAAGAGGCGGAGGAGAAGCTCGGCATCAAGCGCGTGGCCATGGTGCCCATGCTGGTCGAGGGTGAGCCGTACGGCGTGGTGTTGTTCGCGTTCGACCACACGAAGGTGGACGCGGAGATCGTCGAGCTGCTGGTCGGGCATTTCACGCTGGCACTGCGCGACATCGCGACGCAAGAGGACACCGCGCGCTTCAACGACATCGACCCCGTGACGTGGGTGTACAACCGGCGCTACATGGGCGAGGCGATCGAGGCCGAGCTGATCCGCTGCGGGCGGTACGCGAAGATCCTCTCGCTGGTGGTGCTGGATCTGGACGACTTCGGTCATTTCAACTCCAACTACGGTCAGTCGATGGGCGACAAGCTGTTGCGGAGCGCGGCGGTGTCGCTGGCGGAGGCGGTGTCGCCGCCGGAGATCGTGGCGCGCATCGGGCCGGACGAGTACGCGGTGCTGCTGCCGGAGACGAACCGGGCGGCGGCCGTCCAGGTGACGACTCGGGTGCTGGCGAGCCTCTCGCAGGTGTCGATCTTCGGGGCGGACGGATCTCCTGAGCCGCTGAAGGCGTCGGTGGCGATCGTCTGCTTCCCGGAGGACGGCGCATCGGCGAAGGACCTGCTGGACAGCGCGATGGCGGACCTGGAGCAGGCGAAGCGCGAGCGCGAGGAGCAGGCGCGAGCGGACGCCGTGAAGGGCGTGAACCCGCTGGCGCGCGCGGCCGGGGAGCGTATCCGCGGCTGAGGCTCAGCACGTCAGCGGGCCAGCTTGTCAGCGCGTCAGCCCGTCAGCCCGTCAGCGCGTCAGCCTGTCAGCGCGTCAGCGCGTCAGCGCGTCAGCCTGTCAGCGCGTCAGCGCGTCAGCGCGTCAGCCT
>DATECV010000031.1:0-3364 GCA_035286725.1 Dehalococcoidia bacterium
ATGCGGCCGATGCTGTACGAGATGCTGGAGAAGCTGGGTGTGCGGATGGAGATTACTAAGTCGGGCCGACTGAAGGACATGTTCAGCAACTTCCGCGAGCCCACAGCCGAGGAGCGCGAGAAGGAGCAGGCCATCCTCGACTCCGTCTACGGCCGCTTCGTCGGCATGGTCGCCCAGTCGCGCGGCATCCCCGCCGAACGCATCCGCGAGCTCGCCACCGGCGAGATCTTCACCGCCGACCAGGCGAAAGAGCACGGCCTCATCGACGACCTCGGCGACATGGACGCCGCCATCGACCTCGCCCAGTCACTCGCGAACATGCCCCAGCGCAAGGTCAGCTACATCCGCCCACACCGCAGCCTGCGCGAGCGTCTCCTGACCGGTACGTCGACGGGGCTGGTGGACTCGCTGGTCTGGGCCCTCGAGGATCGCCTCGGCGCCCGCACGCTGCAACTGAAGTAGGGCAGACTGCCTCGGGCTACATTGGAGAGAGACTATTCCTGGAGCCTGCCAGCAGGCACGTCGGGAGATTGGGGCGTGCGCCGAAGTGGTACTGAGGAGTGCGCTAAAGTGGCGTTCGGCCGAAGGCTCGCGAATCACGCATCAGCATATACCAATTGACCGCCGCGCCAATCTGGCTCGGCAGAACCCCTTGCGTAAACGGTGTCCGGTCGGGTAGCATTCGCCGTTTGACTTCCGAAGGGTCCGTTTGTATACTCCGCAAAGGCTAGACAGAACCCCCTTGCCTTTGGAACCCCATGCTCGTCGTCCCTTCTCGGGACTCTTTCTATCTGCGGCAGGTGGCCATCATTAATCGCACTGTAGGAGCGCGCCAGGAATGACTGTCTCTACGGACATCGTCAGCAGTCGATCGTTGGTTCCGGTCAGCAAGAAGTCGTATGCGCGTATCGCTCACGTGCTCGACATCCCGCACCTGATCCGGATGCAGCTGGACTCATACGGATGGTTCCAGCGCGAGGGCCTGCGGGAGCTGTTCGACGAGATCTCGCCGATCTCCGACTTCACCGGCACCCGGATGGAGCTGCGGTTCGGCGACTACTCGTTCGGGGAGCCCAAGTACTCCGAGCTGGAGTGCCGCGAACGGGACATGACCTTCAGCGCCCCGCTCCGCGTCAACGTGCAGCTCATCGTGCGCGAGACGGGCGAAGTGAAGGAGCAGGAGCTGTTCATGGGCGATTTCCCGCTCATGACGCCTAACGGCACCTTCGTCATCAACGGCGCCGAGCGCGTGGTCGTGTCGCAGCTCGTGCGCTCCCCCGGGGTGTACTTCACCCTGGAGGTCGACCCGACGACCGGGCGCGAGCTGTGCTACGGCAAGCTGATCCCGAACCGCGGCGCATGGCTGGAGTTCGAGACCAGCAACAAGGACGTGCTTTCCGTAAAGGTCGACCGGAAGCGGAAGATCCCCGTCACGACGCTGCTGCGCGCCATCGACGAGGAAGAGGGCGTCCCGGAAGCCCAGCTGGGCACGAACGAGCGGATGCTGGCGAAGTTCGGGGAAGTGGACACCCACGACGACCACCACTACATCGCCACGACGCTGGAGAAGGAGCCCTGCACCAACAAGACGGAAGCCCTGCTGGAGTTCTACCGCAAGCTGCGCCCGGGCGACCCGCCGACGCTGGAGAACGCGCGCGGCCTGCTGAACTCGCTGTTCTTCAACCCGCGGCGTTACGACCTCGGGCGCGTGGGCCGGTACAAGCTGAGCCGCCGGCTGGAACTGGAGACGGACCAGAAGATCCGGATCCTGGAGCCGCGCGACCTCGAGACGATCATCAAGACGCAGGTCAAGCTCAACAACAGCGTGGGACACCCGGACGACATCGACCACCTGGGGAACCGGCGCGTGCGCGCGGTGGGCGAGCTGATCCAGAACCAGTTCCGCGTTGGCCTGCTGCGCATGGAGCGCGTCGTTCGCGAGCGCATGACGATCATCGACCCGGACCAGGCGACGCCGAGCGCGCTGATCAACATCCGGCCCGTGGTGGCGTCGATGAAGGAGTTCTTCGGCGGCTCCCAGCTCTCGCAGTTCATGGACCAGACAAACCCGCTGGCCGAGCTGACGCACAAGCGGCGGCTTTCGGCGCTGGGCCCCGGCGGTCTCTCCCGCGACCGCGCCGGGTTCGACGTGCGCGACGTCCACCACAGCCACTACGGCCGCATCTGTCCGATCGAGACGCCGGAAGGCCCGAACATCGGCCTCATCGGCTCGCTGGCGACGTACGGCGTCATCAACAACTACGGCTTCATCGAGACGCCGTACCGCCGCGTGGTGAAGGAGCTGAAGGGGAACGACCAGCTCTGGACGGGACGGTTCCTCGCCGAGGACGTCGCCGGCGTGGGGACGGCGGGCACCCAGGTCGACGAGTCGCTGGCCAGGAAGCTGGCGGCGAAGGGCGACAAGATGGTGCGGTGCCGGCCGTTCGTGAGCTCGCTCATCGAGTACCTCTCGGCGGATACGGAAGACAACTACGTCATCGCCCAGGCGAACGCGCTGTTGAGCGAGGACAACCACTTCCTGGAGGAGCGCATCGAGGCGCGCGAGGGCGAGCGGTTCATGATGGAGCCACCGGACAAGGTGGACTGGATGGACGTTTCGCCGAAGCAGATCCTGAGCGTGGCGACGTCGCTCATCCCGTTCCTGGAGCACAACGATGCCCCGCGCGCGCTGATGGGCAGCAACATGCAGCGGCAGGCGGTGCCGCTGGTCCGCCCGGAGACGCCCATCGTCATGACGGGTGTAGAGGCGCAGGCTGCGCAGGACTCCGGGCAGGTGATCCTGGCGGAGCGGGAAGGGACCGTCTTCTCCGCGGACGCGCGCGAGATCCTGGTGCACTACGACGGCGACGGCGAGCCGACACGCCACCCGCTGCTGAAGTTCGTGCGCTCCAACCAGGGGACGTGCATCAACCAGCGTCCCACGGTGAAGAAAGGCGACAGAGTCCGCAAGGGCGACCCGCTGGCGGACAGCAGCTCGACCAACAAGGGCGAGCTGGCGCTGGGACAGAGCGTGCTGTGCGCGTTCATGTCATGGCAGGGCTACAACTTCGAAGACGCGATCATCCTCTCGGAGCGGCTGGTGCGGGACGACAAGTTCACCTCCATCCACATCGAGAAGCACGAGGTCGAGTCGCGCGACACGAAGCTGGGTCCGGAGGAGATCACGCGCGACATCCCGAACGTCGGTGAGGAGTCCCTCCGCGACCTCGACGAAAACGGCATCATCCGCATCGGCGCGGAGGTCAACAGCGGCGACATCCTGGTCGGCAAGATCACGCCGAAGGGCGAGACGGAGCTGACGGCGGAAGAGAAACTGCTGCGCGCGATCTTCGGTGAGAAGGCG
>DATECV010000032.1:0-5758 GCA_035286725.1 Dehalococcoidia bacterium
CGGAAGAACTGCTCGATCTCGCGCTGCCAGTGCGGGGCAATGTCCGCAAACTCGCGCACCTGCGCAAACCGGGGGTCTGCGACCGGCACCGCGATGATCTTGTCGTCCAGGCCCTTGTCGTCGCGCATCCGCAGCACGCCGATCGGACGGACATCCACGTGGCACCCCGGCATCGTCGGCTCTTCGACGATCACCAACACGTCGAGGTGGTCGCCATCGTCGGCGTGCGTCCCGGGGATATAGCCGTAGTCTGTCGGATAGTGGACGGACGAGTACAGCGTCCGGTCCAGGCGCAGCACGCCGCGCTTCTCATCGTACTCGTACTTGTTCCGGCTCCCGCGCGGAATTTCCACGAGGACTTCGATGGTGTCGCTGTTCATGGAATCCCCTCCAGGGTGGCGGAGGCCGCTCCTACCAGTCGTCCTCGTACTGTTCGCGCTTGCCCAGAATCGCCCCGTCAGCCCAGGTCGACAGCAGCGCGCTTGTGATCGCGATCACCAGCGCGCCCAGGAACGCCGCCCAGAACCCGTCCACTATGAACGCCAGCCCCAGCCCACCGGCGATCCATCCCGTCAGGCCGAGCATGATCGCGTTGATGATGAGCAGGAAGAAGCCCAGAGTCAGGCACGTCAGCGGGCAGGAAACGACCGACACGATCGGCTTGATCGCCGCGTTCAGGATCCCGAAGATGAGCGCGCCAAAGACCAGCGCTGGGACGCTTTCGATGTCGAATCCCGGAACCACTAACTGCGCCACCCAGAGCGCTGCCACGTTGATGACGAAACGGACGACGAGCCCGAGCGTGCCGAAGTCCTCTTTGCGAGGACTCTGGAAGTTGACGTAGAAGGTGCCGCCGTGGCGCCCGTATCGCACGCCTCAGTATGCGGGCTTGTCGCCGCTGGCGTTAGGTTTGCTTGCCGCGCCGCAGCTTCAGCTTCCGCAGCAGGCGCTTGTAGCGCTGGCCGCGTCCCGCCGCCTGGACCGCATTCTCGATGTCCGCCGCCGTCAGCGCGGCCAGCGCCTTCTCGGCTGACATGCCGTGTCTCATCTTGCGCGAGATCGCCACCGCCGCCACCAGCGTCGCCGTGCTCGAGACGATCGCCGCGGCGCCCGCGTACGCTTTGTACTTCCCCTTCAACTCCGGGAACTTCGCGACCGCCCGGTGCGCCAGCGACAGCGTCTTCTTCGTCGGCGTGTCGACCGGCTCGCCCTCGGCGGCCGATTCCCAGTCGAACTCGTCCTGGATCTCGTCCGGATGGACGACTTCGTCAGCTTTGATTGCCATTGGTCAGCCTCCTCTGGCGGGTGTCCCGTGTGCCCACGGGCGAGGCAGTTGCTCGATCGTTCTCGCGTTAACCGCTCTGTCCGCGAATCCGGCGCATCGTGTGTACCATCTCGATCGCCGTTAGCGCGGCCTCGCGGCCCTTGTGTCCAGCGCTGCCCCCGACCCGGGCCAGCGCCTGCTCCTCGTTGTCTGTCGTCAGCACCCCGAAAATCACCGGAACACCGGTGTCCAGCGCCGCCCGCTGAATGCCGCCCGCTGTGCCCGACGACACGTAGTCAAAGTGCGGCGTATCTCCCCGTATCACTGCGCCCAGGCACACCACCGCGTCGTAGTCGCCCGTCGTGGCCAGCGCCTTTGCGACGATCGGCAGCTCAAAACAGCCCGGCACTTCGATCGTCGTGAGCGTTTCGAGATCCAGGCCGTGCGCTCCGAACTCGTCCCGGCAGCCATCGTACAGCCCCGCCGTTACGTGCGCGTTAAACCGCGCCGTCACCACGGCCACGCGCATACCCGTCGCGTCGAGGCCGCCTTCGAGGCTGAACCCGCCCTTGGTCAAGGAATCCTCCGGGACGTGGACAGGGTACCATCCCGCCCTTGAAGCATCCCCGATCGCCGCCCCCGCCGGAATGGTACGGATGGACTATTTCGCCCCCGGCCGATCAGCCGGTCAGCGCGTCAGCGCGTCAGCGCGTCAGCCAGTCAGCCAGTCAGCCAGTCAGCCAGTCAGCCGAGGAGTAAGCCCGACCAGCTTCCTCGGTCACATGATGTTATGTCCGGACGTCGTTGCACCACTGCGCATCCTGATTCGCCCGACGTCATCCTGAGACGCTGATTAGCTGACTGGCTGAAGAGCTGACACGCTAACGGGTTAACCCGCTGACCGGCTGACAAGCTGACCGGCTGACCGGCTGACCGGCTAACTGGCTAACTGGCTGACCGGCTAACTGGCTAACCCGCTGACCGGCTGACAAGCTGACCGGCTGACCCGCTCACCCCAGCAAGTGCCCCATCTTCTCCCGCTTCGTCTCCAGGTAGCGGACGTTGTGTTTGTTCGGCGTGGCGTTCGCCGGAATGCGCTCCACCACGTTCAGTCCGTACCCCTCCAGCCCCGCACGCTTCGCCGGGTTGTTCGTGATCAGGCGCAGGTTCTTCATCCCCAGGTCCACCAGGATCTGCATGCCGATGCCGTAGTCCCGCCGGTCGGCGGGGAATCCCAGCGCCTCGTTCGCCTCGACCGTATCCAGGCCGCCGTCCTGCAGGTTGTACGCCCGGATCTTGTTGTGCAGCCCGATGCCGCGCCCCTCCTGCCGCATGTATATGATCGCGCCGCGCCCCGCTTCCGCGATCATCTTCATCGCCATTTCGAGCTGTTCGCCGCAGTCGCACCGGCGGGATCCGAACACGTCGCCCGTCAAGCACTGGCTGTGTACCCGCACCAGCACCGGGTCCTCGCCCGATACGTCGCCCATCACCAGCGCGATGTGCTCGTCCGGATCCGTCATCGCGCGGTACGCGATGCACGTCCACTCTCCGTACTCGGTCGGCAGCTTCGACTCCGCGACCCTGTGTACGAGTTTCTCTTTCTGCTGCCGGTACCGAATGAGCTGCGTGACGCTGATGATCTTCAGGTTGTGCTTGCGCGCGAACTTCTTCAGCTCCGGCAGCCGCGACATGGTGCCATCGTCGTTCATGATCTCGCACAGCACGCCCGCCGGATACAGGCCCGCCAGCTTGCACATGTCGACCGTCGCCTCGGTCTGCCCGGCTCGCACCAGCACACCGCCGTCGCGAGCCCGCAGCGGGAACGTGTGCCCGGGCATCACCAGGTCGTTGGGCTTCGTCTTCGGGTCAATCAGCACCTGCGTCGTCCGCGCCCGGTCCGCCGCGGAGATGCCGGTCGTCACGCCCGCGCGCGCCTCCACGCCGATCGTGAACGGCGTGCCGAAGTGCGAATCGTTGTGGTTCACCATCATCGGGATGTGCAGCTCTTCCAGCCGCTCCGCCGTCATCGGCACGCAGACCAGCCCGCGACCGTGCTTCGCCATGAAGTTGATCGCCTCGGGCGTCGCGAACTGCGCCGGAATCGTGAGGTCGCCCTCGTTCTCACGGTCTTCGTCATCGATGATGATGACGAAGCGCCCGTTCCGATACTCCTCGATCGCCTCCTCGATGGAAGCCAGCCCTTTCGCGCGGCGCACTTCCTTCTGCGAGATCTGCGGCAGCTCTGGTTGCATCGGGTCCCTCATCCCTACCTCTCGTTTCCGTGCCCCGCACGGTCGCCGAGAGGAACGCACACTAACGGCTCGCGACGACGTTCCGGTCCTCCAGCATCGCTTCGACATAGCGCGCGATGATGTCCGTCTCCAGGTTGACGCGGTCGCCGGGCCGGCGCGCGTGAAGGTTCGTGTTCTCCTGCGTATACTGCACCAGCGAGACCGAAAACGAGCGCTCGTCCTTCGCCATGACCGTCAGGCTGATGCCGTCGATCGCGATCGGCCCTTTCATGATCACGTAGCGCAGGATCTCGGCCGGCGCGTTGATCTGCAGGATGATCGCGTCGCCCTCCGGCGTGAACGACTCGATCGTTCCCGTCGCCTCGACGACGCCCCGCACGATGTGACCGCTCAACCGCCCCGCGAGCTGGATCGAGCGCTCGAGGTTGATCGGGTCGCCAGCCTTCAGCTCGGCGAGGTTGCTGCGCCGGTACGTCTCGGGCATAACATGCGCGGAAAAGCCCTCTTCGTCGAAGTATTTCGCCGTCAGATCGACGCCGTTGACGGAGATGCTGTCCCCCAGGTTCGTGCCCCACAGCACCTTCTTCGCCTTGATGACGATCTCGCCATCGGCGTTGCTGCGGACCTCGCCGACTTCCTCGATAATGCCGGTAAACATGGGGACCTCCGGAGTTAGTGTCACTCTAACGCTAAGTACCACTCTCGTCAAAGGACGGAGTTGACGCTGACGAAATCGCAGCCCGATGCCCGCCTGAACGTGAAATACGTAGCACTCGGTTTCAGGTTCGCTGTTCGGGATACCCCACGAACGCCACGTCGTCCCCCAGCCGGATCGTCTCCACGTCCCGCAGCGTAATCGCCTCCGCCATCCGTTCGGCGCCCAAACCCGCGACCGCCGGATACGCCGTCCCGCCCACGATCTTCGGCGCGATGATCGCGTGTACCTTGTCCACCAACCCTGCCGCGAAGAACCCCGCGTGCAACACGCCGCCTCCCTCGACCAGCAGCGACAGCACACCACGTCGGCCCAGCTCCGACGTCAGCGCGCGCAGGTCGACATGACCGTCTGAGTCCGCCGGCAGCACCAGCGCCTCGGCGCCTCGCGCCTCGACCTCGCGCCGCCACGCCTCCGGCGAAGCATTCGTCGTCGCGATGATGGTCTTCCCACCGGCCGCCAGCACCTTCGCCCCGGGAGGCGTCCGCCCGCGTGAGTCCGCCACGATGCGCAGCGGCTGCCGCTCCGCCGTAACGCCGCCCGGCCGCGCCGTAAGCTGTGGATCGTCCAGCAAAACGTTGTTCACTCCGCACATGATCGCGTCGATCTTCCCACGGAACCCGTGTGCCCACGCCCGCGCTTCCTCCCCCGCCACCCAGCGCGAGTCGCCGCGCGCCGCCGCGATCTTGCCATCCAGCGTCGCCGCGAACTTCACGATCACGAACGGCAACCCGGTACGCCGGTGCTTCAGGTACGCCTCCAACAGCCGCGTCCCCTCCGTTTCCCCGTCGCCGACGCTCACCTCGATCCCCGCCGCGCGGAGCTGGTCGACACCCTTGCCCGAGACATCCGGGTTCGGGTCGAGCAGCGCGACGTGTACGGAGATCACGCCCGCCGCGACAAGCGCATCCGTACACGGTGGTGTTCGTCCCTGGAACGAGTGCGGCTCCAGCGTGACGTACGCCGTGGCCCCACGCGCCGCCTCCCCCGCGTGCTGCAGCGCCACGGCCTCCGCGTGCGGTCCCGGCGGCCGCTGCGTCGCCCCCTCCCCCACGATCCGGCCGTCACGCACCAGCACGCATCCCACCCACGGATTCGGGCTCGTGCTCCCCTGTACGCTGGCCGCCAGCTCCAGCGCCCGCCGCATCAGTTCGGAAGTCATCACCGCATTGTAGAGGCGGTCAGCTCAGCTCGCCCGCGGCCGCCCGTCCCGCCAACCGAAGATACAGCCGCTCCATCTTCGCCATCTGCGTCTCGTTCGTCCCCCGCTCCGCGACAATGTGCCGGTTTGCCTCCGCCGCCTGCCGCCGCAGCTCGCGGTCGTCAAGCGCCCGCAACATCGCCTGCGCGAGAGCCTCCGGCGCGCCCACCGGCACCCTGAAGCCGTTCACGCCATCCTCGACCCACTCCCGCTGCGTCTCCAGGTCCGACACGATCGGAAAGCAGCCAGCCGCCATCGACTGGAGCAGCGCCACCGATGTCCCATCCGAGGACGGCGCCGACACGAACACCTCCGCCCCCGCC
>DATECV010000033.1:0-2113 GCA_035286725.1 Dehalococcoidia bacterium
CGTCAAGGCACTGCTCGATCAGATGGCCGCGCTCAACATGCCGCCGTTCAGCTCGCTGAGCGCGGACCAAGCACGGGCCATGTTCAAAGCGACACGCACGCCCGTCGAGGCGCTGGAGCCGGTGGACCGGATCGAAGACCGGACGATCCCGGGGCCGCTGGGCGCGATCCCGGTGCGCGTGTACGCGCCAAGTTCGAGCGAGCTGTTGCCGGTGCTGGTGTACTACCACGGCGGCGGGTGGGTGATCGGCGACCTGGACACGCACGACGGGCTGTGCCGGAAGATCGCGAACCGCGCGCACTGCGTGGTGGTGTCGGTCGACTATCGCCTGGCGCCGGAGCACAGGTTTCCGGCGGCGGCAGAGGACGGATACGCAGCGGCGGCGTACATCCACGCGCACACAGCGGAGTTCAGCGGGGACCCGGAGCGGATCGCAGTGGGTGGAGACAGCGCGGGCGGGAACGTGGCGGCGGTGACGTCGCTGATGGCGCGAGACCGCGGGGGGCCGCCGCTGGCGTACCAGGTGCTGTTCTATCCGGTGACCAACTATTCGTTCGAGACTGCTTCGTACCGCGACAACGCCGAGGGGTACTTCCTGACGGCGGACAGCATGCGGTGGTTCTGGGGCCACTACCTGGGGACGGACGGGGACGGCGCGGACCCGTATGCGTCACCGCTCAATGCGCAGAGCCTGGCGGGGCTGCCGCCGGCGCTGGTGATCACGGCGGAGTTCGACCCGCTGCGGGACGAGGGGGACGCGTACGCAGCGCGGCTGCGGGAAGCGGGCGTGGCGGTGAAGCACAGCCCCTATCCGGGCATGGTGCACGGATTCGTGGGGATGCACGACCTGATCGCGCAGGGACGAGCGGCGATCGACGAATGCGCGGCGGCGCTGCGGGAGGCGTTCGCGGGGGCGCCGGCGCGCGCATGACCTCTCGGGTCGAGCTTCCGGTCTCGGCGTCGGGGTCGAGGGCCATCGACGTGGCGTGGCGCTGCGCGCGGGACGCCGGTGCGCACGCGCTGTCGCGGTTCCGTGGCGAGCAGACGATCGACGTGAAGGGGCACCGGAACATCGTCACGCAGACGGACGTGGAGTGCGAGCTGCGGGTGAAGGCGATCCTGGCGGAGGAGTATCCGGACCACAAGATCCTGTCGGAGGAGACGGCGTCGGACACAGACGCCTCGACCGGGTGGACGTGGGTGATCGACCCCATCGACGGGACGAAGAACTACGCGATCGGCATGCCGTTCTGGTGCGTGAACGTGGCGCTGTGCAGCGACGGCGAACCGGTGGTGGGCCTGACGTACGACGCGGTACACGAGGAGGGGTTCTGGGCGGTCGCCGGCGAGGGCGCGTACTGCAACGAGGCGCGGATCGCGTCGTCGGGGAAGGCGGACGTGTTCTCTTCGGTGTTGAGCCTGGACCTGGGGTACGACGACGCGCTTGGATCGCAGCAGCTTGCGCTGCTACAGCGGATCTTTCCGCGCACGCAGGGGTTCCGAATCACGGGGAGCGCCGCGTTGGGTCTGGCGTACGCCGCGTGCGGGCGGATCGACCTGTACGTGCATCTGAACGTATCGCCGTGGGACGTGGCTGCGGGCATCCTGCTGGTGCGGGAGGCGGGCGGCATAGCGACGGAACGCGGGGGCGGGCCGATGCGTGTAACGAGCAGGCAGTTCGTGGCGGGGGGACGCGATGTGCATGCGGACTTCATGGCCCGCTATGCTGCTGAGGGATGGGGCTAAGGCAGCACGGAGCGCTGCGTGACGTGAAACACCTGCGAGTCGTCTTTCTTCTGGGGCTGGGAGCGACGTCCATCTTGACGGCGGCGTGCTTCATCGGCGGCGGTGACGGGAACAAGACGCCAGCGCCGACCCCCACACCGCCGTTGCCGACGGCGGAAGACGTGATCTCCGGCTGGGCACGGGAGAACAGGAACGTCGAGTACATCGGCGAGTGCTCGAAGGCCAAAGAAGGGGTGGACGTCGGGAAGCTGTGCTCGACGCTGGTGGGACAGCGCGGGCGTGACCGTGCGTACGCGATCGGGCCGACGTTTTCTGAGTACACCGCGACGTTGCTGATGGAAGAAGATGCCTTGGCGGGCTGGGTGGT
>DATECV010000034.1:0-10604 GCA_035286725.1 Dehalococcoidia bacterium
TTCCTCGCACAGCGCCGCCAGCTCGAGCAACCGCTCCTCCCGCCGTGCGGCCAGCACGACGTGGGCCCCCTCCCGCGCGAACGCCAGCGCCGTCTCCCGCCCGATCCCGGCCGAGGCCCCCGTGACAATCACCACAGCATCCCGCACCTTCATGCGCTGAGTATGCGGCGAGACGGGAGACGTGAGAAGTGCGAAGTGGGAGATGAGAGTCGCGATGAACCTGAGCGGGGAGGGGCATGGTTACGGTTGGAGCCGCAGCACGGTGCGGGCTGCTACGCGTGGCTGACGAACGGTGGTACTGGCGTAGACTGCGGGCATGCGGCTGTATCTGGGGCTTGTGCTGCACGACCACCAGCCGGTGGGGAACTACGGCTTCGTCATCGAGGACGTGTTCGAGAAGGCGTACCGGCCGATGCTGGAGGCGCTGGAGCGGCATCCGGGCGTGCGCGTGGCGCTGCACACGTCGGGATGCTTGTTCGACTGGATCGAGCGAGAACGGCCGGAGTACATCGCAGGGTTGCGGGCGCTGTGCGAGCGCGGCCAGGTGGAAATGCTGACGGGCGGATATTACGAGCCCGTGCTGCCCATGATCCGGGACGAGGACAAGCGGGGGCAGATCGACAAGCTGACGGCGTACATCGAGCGGCGGTTCGGGCAGCGACCGACCGGGCTGTGGCTGACGGAGCGCGTGTGGGAGCCGGGGCTGCCGGGGCCGCTGGCGGACGCGGGCGTGCAGTGGACGCTGGTCGATGACGAGCACTTCCGGATGGCAGGCGTGGCCGGGGAGCGGCTGGACGGGTACTTCGTGACGGAGGACCAGGGGAAGCGCGTGGCGCTGTTCCCGGGGAGCCAGCGGCTGCGATACACGATCCCCTGGCTGAACGTGGACGAGCTGATGGCGGAGCTTCACGGGTACGCGGAACGGGCGACGGCCGAGGCGCCGTACCTGGTGCTCGGTGACGACGGCGAGAAGTTCGGCGGGTGGCCGACGACGTACGAGCACGTCTGGGAGCAGGGCTGGATCGAAGCGTTCTTCACCGCGATCGAGGCGGCGGGCGATTGGCTGGAGACGATTACGCCGGGCGCGTATATGCGGCGGTTCGAGGCGCGGGGCCTGACGTACCTGCCAACTGCGTCCTATGCGGAAATGATGGAGTGGGCGATGCCGGCCGAGTCTTCGGCTGCGTACCAGCGGGTGGTGCGGGAGCTGCGGGACACCGCGCGGCAGGACGTGCTGGCGTTCGTGCGAGGCGGCGCCTGGCGGTACTTCCTGGCGAAGTACCCGGAGGCGAACGCGATGCACAAGCGGGGACTGCGCATCGGCGAGAAGCTGGAGCATGCGGACAACACCGAGGCGCGGGAGGCGCTGTGGGCGGCCCAGTGCAACTGTCCGTACTGGCACGGGGTGTTCGGCGGGCTGTACCTGCGGCACATCCGGCGCGCGACGAACAGCAACCTGGTGCGCGCGGAGCGGTTGGCGGACGAGGGGCAGCCAGCCGGCGTGCGGATCACGCGGGCGGACGTGGACTTCGACGGACACGAAGAGATCCTGGCGCAAACGCCGGCGATCTCGATGCTGGTACACCCGAAGGCCGGCGGGATGATCAGCGAGTTGGACCTGCGGCGGCGGGACGCCGCGCTGCTGGACGTGCTGGCCCGTCGCCGGGAGGCATATCACGAGGGGCTGGGCACGGCCGAGTCGAGCGCCGGCTCGGGTGATGCGACGAACATTCATGGCGATGTCCGGGTGAAGGAGGAGGGGCTGGCGCGAGCTCTGGTCTTCGACCGGTATCGCAGGGGCGGGTTGCAGGAGTGGCTGTTGGCAGCGGACGCGACGGTGGAGCAGTTCGCCCGGGGCAATGCGGCGATGTCGTTTGAGCCCGAGGGGACCTGGGAGACGACGATCGCCGAACAGGCAGGTGGCGTGCGGATCCTCCTTTCGCGCGAGGCGGGCGGGTGGCGCGTCGAGAAGGAGATCGCGCTGGAGGGGGACGCGGAGCGCGTGGGCATCGGGTATCGGTACACGAACATCGGCGCGGATCGGAGGGCGGCGGTGTTCGTGAGCGAGTGGAACCTCTCGCCGCCGCAGTCGCCCGAGGGGGACGACCGGACGGCGGTGATCGAGGCGGGTGAGCGCACGATCGACGCGACGGGGGCGGCCGGGGCCGTGGGAGCAGTGCGCGGTTTCGCCGTGCGTGGAAGCGCGGACTATGAGCTGCGCTGCGAGGCGGATGCGCCGGCGGAGGTCTGGCACTTCCCTGTGGAGAGCGTGTCGTCGTCAGAGGGCGGGGTGGAGCGCGTGTTCCAGGGGATCTCGCTATCGATCGTGCGGCGGTTGGAGCTGGCGCCAGGAGAGACGGCGGCGTTCGGTTTCAGCTGGACGGTGGCGGCATGCTCAGGGTGAGCCGCAGGTGCGAACCTCGAAGGGCTCGATGCCGGGCACACCCTTGCTGCGCGTGCAGGTGCGCGAGCTGAGGTCGATCACGACGTCGCCGGCATCGTCGATCGAAACCGTGAATCGATCGAGATCGCCGTAACCGTTTCCGAAGGCGAATTTTCCATCGACGCGCCAGACGGCGCGGGAACCCTCGCACTCTTCGACGAAGGCGCCACCGAGCCCAGCGACGGGCTCGAGCGTGCCGGTGCCGGCGGTCTCGTCGTAGGCGATGCGGCAGGACCCGCCGAGCTCCTGTTGGCGCGCCGACTTGTCGTAGAAGGCAAGGAAGTCACCATCGGGCAGATGCACGAGGAACACGTGCTGCAGCTCGAAGTAGTTGACATCGCCCAGCTTGTACTCGGCCGCGGGACCGGCAACGTGCCGCCGGTCGGGCTGCTTCGCGTCTTCGCCCTGATCGAAGATGAGGCCGATGGCGAGGCCGAGCGCGACGAGGGCCGCGACAACGCCGAGGCCCCGGAGGAGACAGCCGCCGCTACAGCCGGGCGGGCGGCGGGTGGGCGCCGATTCGGCTTCTGGCGTCTCCTGCGTCATCGCGCGGCCCCTGAGGTGATACGCGCGGCGATCGTCCGTTCGATGGAAAGGGCGGCCTCGAGCGGGAGGCCCTCGCCGCGCAGCAGCGCTTCTTTCGCGCCGCGGACCGCCGCTTCTGGCATGGAGGCCAGCACGCGGGCGACGGCTTCGGCCTCGTCGTGAAGGCGCGCGCGAGGGACGACCCGGTGCACAAGGCCGGCGGCGAGGGCCCGTCCGGCGGTGATGGGGCCGCCGCTGTAGATCATCTCGCGGGCGAGGCCGGGTGGGACCGTGCGAGGAAGGGTCTGTGTGCCACCTGCGGATGGGATGTAGCCAAGCGTGACCTCGGGGAGGGCGAAGGTGGCGTCTTCGGAGGCGATGCGGATATCGCAGAGGAGGCTGGCCTCGCAGCCGGCGCCGTAGGCGAAGCCGTGGATGGCGGCGACGAGGGGTTTCGTGACCTGCAGCATCATGCCCCAGACGTCGCGCTGCTGACGCGCGCGGCGAGCATCGACGTAGGAGGGGGCAGTTCCGAACTCGCTGACGTCGGCGCCGGCGGAGAAGGCGCGATCGCCGGCGCCCTGGAACACGGCCACGCGGACCTCGGGGTCGTCGCGGACGGCTAGCATGAACGACCAGAGGAGGTCGCGGGCCTCCATGTTGATGGCGTTCAGCACGGCGGGGCGGTTGAGGGTGATCCAGGCGATGCCGCCGGGGAGCTTTTCGTAGAGAACGGGTGAGTCGCTCATGTGAGGGCAGCGTAGCAGGGGCTGGCGTTACAGGACGACGAGGTTGTTGCGGTGGATCACCTCGGCGCCGAACTGGTAGCCGAGCACCTCGGCGATGCGGTCGGAGCGGAGGCCGCGGATAGCAGCCACCTCTTCGTCGCCGTAGTTGGTGATGCCGCAGGCGATGGGGTGGCCATCGGGCAGCACGATGTTCACGCTGTCGCCGCGTTTGAAAGCGCCCTGGACCGCCTGCACGCCCGCGGGGAGCAGGCTCTTCTTGCGGTCGATCAGCGCGGCGCCGGCGCCGGCATCGACGACAATGGCCCCCCGGGTGGCGAGACCGGAGAGCATCCAGCGCTTGCGGCTCTCGACGCGGCTGCGGCGGGCAGGGAAGAGCGTGCCGACGTGCTCGCCGTTCGCGATGCGGACCAGGGCATCGGCATCGTGGCCGCTGGCGACGTAGACGTCGGACCCGCCGCTGGTGGCGAGCTTCGCGGCCTGGAGCTTGGTGATCATGCCGCCGGTGCCACGGCCGCTCTCGCTGCCGCCGGCGATCTGCTCGATCTCCTTCGTGATGCGATCGACGCGCTCGATGAGTTTCGCGCCCTTTGTCGTGCCGGGATCGGCGGTGTGGAGACCACCGGTATCGGTAAGGAGGACGAGGAGGTCCGCATCGATGAGATTGGCAACGAGGGCCGAGAGGTTGTCGTTGTCGCCGATCTTCGCGCCGGCGATCTCGTCGATGGCGACGGCGTCGTTCTCGTTGACGATGGGGACGACGCCGAGCTCGAGCAGGCCGAGCAGGGTATTGCGAGCGTTGAGGTAGCCGATGCGGTCGTGGAGGTCACGCTTCGAGAGCAGGGTCTGGGCGACGACGAGGCCGTGGCGGGCGAAGAGGCGATCGTAGGCCTGCATGAGCCGGGCCTGGCCGACGGCGGCGAGGGCCTGCCGGAAGGGGACGTCGCGGCGGGCCTGCACGCGCTCCAGCCGTTCGCGGCCGGCTGCGATGGCGCCGGAAGAGACGACGACGACCTCGCGGCCCTGCCGCATGAGCGTGGCGACCTGACCGGCGAGAGCGGCCATCGTGGCAGGGTGCAGGCGCTCGTTGCCGGCGGTCAGCAGGTTGGTGCCGAACTTCGCGACGACGCGGGTGTACTTGCGGGCGGGCGGTCTCTTCGGCATCTGCGTTCACACCACCTGAATGTCGCGAGATTATACCGGCGTTGCGACGGCCCGAGGCGTTCCCGTCGCCCGGGGTTGGCCCCGCGCCCATGCTCCGGGGCCATTCCCTACAATGGGCGAGATGTTCATCCGGCTCTGGGTCATCACCAAGCGCACGGTCCTGGGATTCGCGGGCGACAATTGCACGCAGCAGGCGGCGGCGATCACGTACTACACGCTGTTCTCGATCGCTCCGCTGGCGATCTTCTCGATCGCGATGCTGGGCCTGTTCTTCAACGGCGAGGACGTGCGGGAGAAGGTGGTGGACTGGGTGTTGGAGATCATCCCGCTGAGCGACACGGAGGGGCGAGAGTCGGTGGCGGACGTGGTGGAGCAAGTGCAGAGCGTCAGCGCGACCGTCGCCGTCGTTGGTCTGTTCGTGACGTTGTGGGCATCGCTGGCGGTGTTCGCCTCGATCCGGCGGGCGCTGAACACGGTGTGGGGGGCGGCGGAACATCGGCCGTGGGCGCAGGGAAAGCTGATCGACCTGCTGCAGGTAGGCGTCGTGTCGGTGGTGCTGCTGAGCTCGATCGCGCTGACCGGCTTCGTACGGACGGTGCGGGAGATCAGCGCGCGTCACGTGGGGCCGCTGGCGAGCGACAACAACTTGTGGGAGCTGCCGGGCATCCTGGGGCCGGCGATGCTGACGTACGCCGCGTTCGCGTTGCTGTACAAGATCGTACCGGCGGCGCATCCTCGATGGCGGGACGTGCTGCCGGGGGCGGCGCTGGCGACGCTGCTGTTCGAGATCCTGAAGAACTCCTTCGCCTTCTACATCGCGAACTTCAACAACTTCGACCTGGTGTACGGATCGTTGACGGGGTTGCTGATCTTCCTCTTCTACATGTTCATGGCTTCGAACATCCTGCTCATCGGCGGGGAGCTGGTGGCGACGCTGGGCGAGTACCACGCTGGGGCGTACGATGCGGAGATCAACCCGCCGGAGCCGCTACCGCCGGTGAGCACGCGCGTGCTGCGGGCGATGAAGGGGTTGTTCGTGCGGCAGTGAGGCGCCGTCGAACTCCGCGGCGGCGGCGCGATCACTGTTCCTCGATCTCGATCGTGTTGATGACGGTGCCGGGCGGGCCACCGCGCGCCGGGTCGCGCGGTGTGATCTTGTCGAGGATGTCGCGGCCTTCGACGACCTGGCCGAAGACGGTGTAGGCGCCATCGAGGTTGGGCTGAGGCGCGTAGCAGATGAAGAACTGGCTTCCAGCCGTGTTGGGGGCGGAGGTCTTGGCCATGCCGACGGCTCCATCGACAAACTTATGGTCGTTGACCTCGTCGGGGATGGTGTAGCCGGGGCCGCCCCGGCCGGTGCCCGTCGGATCGCCGCCCTGGGCGACGAAGCCGGGGATGACGCGGTGGAACGTGAGGCCATCGAAGTAGCCATCGCGGGCGAGGAAGACGAAGCTGTTCACGGTCTCGGGGGCTTCCTCGGGGTAGAGCTCGATCTTGATATCGCCAATGTCCATTTTGATGGTAGCGACGTACTTCTTCCCGGTGTCGATGGTGAGGTCGGGCTTCTTCGAGTAGGTTTTCGTTTCGGTGCCTCCCGTCTGGTTCTGCGTGGTTGTGCTCGTGGGGGTGCCGGCTGCCGCGGCGGTTGTCGTTGGCCGGGCTGCTGACGTCGCCACGGGCGTTCCCTCGGACGAGTTCGCGTCAACCGTGGCGCTGGTGTCGTACTGCGCCGTCACGGTGTTGGAGCCGCCGTCACTGTCCTTGTCGTTGTCATCACTACCACAGGCGGCGAACGTCACGGCCAAGGCCGCGACGGCGATCGCAAACCACTTCATGCCCTCGACTCCTCCTCAGGTGCTCGGGAATACGATAGCAGACGACTGGCTGATCGGAGGAAATGCTCGTGTGAATGTGGTCTGGTCCGGAGCATCGCGGGCTGAAAGGCCCGCGCTACGAATCTTCGCCCATCCGGCTCGGTCAACGTCGGCCTACTCGAAGATGGAGCTGACGACTTCCTCGATGCTGCGCTGAACGTCGGCGTCATCGGTCAGGGCCCACACGACGCCGACCTGACAGGCGCGGCGGGCGGTGATGCCCTGCTGGATGAGCTTGCCGGTGTAGACGAGGAGGCGGGTGCTGACGCCCTCGCTGAGACCGTGCTCGCGCAGGTTGCGCACCTTTTCCCCCAGCTTGGCGAGGTCGTCGGCGGTCTCGGGCGAGACGCCGCTCTCGTGCTGGATGATCTTCGCCTCGAGCTCCTTGCGCGGGTGGGCGAACTCCAGCGAGATGAAGCGCTGGCGCGTGCTGTGCTTGAGGTCTTTGAGGGCGCTCTGGTAGCCGGGGTTGTAAGAGATGACGAGGAGGAAGCCCTCGCCCGCCTCCATGAGCTCGCCGCGCTTCTCGATGGGGAGCATGCGGCGGTGGTCGGTGAGGGGGTGGATGAGGACCGTGGTGTCCTTTCGGGCCTCGACGACCTCATCGAGGTAGCAGATGGCGCCGGCCTTCACGGCGCGGGTGAGCGGGCCATCGATCCAGCGGGTGGACTCGCCCTCGAGCAGGTAGCGGCCGACGAGATCGCTGGCGGTGAGGTCTTCGTGGCACGCGACGGTGACGAGCGGGAGGGCCTGGATCGCGCCGGTGTCCTTCGTGGCGGTCTTGCCCTTGTCCTTCACGACCGTGAGAGGACGGCCCAGTTTCCAGGCCATGTACTCGACGAAGCGGGTCTTGCCGCAGCCGGTCGGGCCCTTGAGCAGGACGGGGATGTGGGACTCGAACGCGGCCTGGAAGAGCTCGACCTCGTCGGCCTGGGGGATGTAGTAGGGCTCGCGGTGAGGGTGGTATTCCTCGATGGCGTAGACGCGGTAGCCGCCGTCGGTCTCGGTCTGCTCCATGGTGGTCATGTTCCGGTCCTTCCCGTCTTGCATCCGGGCGGCGGCCCGGAACTTGTTCTACGTTGTTTTGGCGGCGATGGTCATGTCACCACTCGCAAGCCTCGGTACCGCGCGGGCTTTTCGGCCCGCGCTGCGGTTGCTCCTTCAGGTTGCGGCGGCCATCAGGTTGTTCCATTCGGCGTCAACTCTTGTACGCAGATCGTCGAGGGTGCCGGCGTTTTCGATGACGACGCGGGCGCGTTGGACGCGCTCGTCGTTGGTGAGCTGGGCGGCGATGCGGGTGTCTGCCTGCTCGGGCGTGAGGCCGTTTCGGGCGACGACGCGTTCGCGGGCGAGGTCGGGCGGGACGATGACGACCCATACCTGGTCGGTGAGGGGGATCCAGTCCGCCTCGATGAGGACGGCGGCCTCGAGCACGACGACGGGCGTGCCTTCCGCGCGGATCTTCGCGAGGCGCTCGTCCATCGTGCGCTTCATCCAGGGCCAGACGATGCCTTCGAGGCGTCTGCGCTGGGCGGGGTCGCCGAAGACCTTGCTGCCGAGCACCTTCCGGTCGATCTCGCCGCCGGGGCCGACGACGTCGGCGCCGAACGCTTCGACGACGGCTTCGTAGCAGCCACTGCCGCGGCGGTAGGCCTCGTGGCCGACCTTGTCGGCATCGATGATGAGGGCGCCGTGTTCGGCGAGCATCTGGCTGACGACGGACTTGCCGCTGGCGATGCCGCCCGTGAGGCCGATGACGGTGGTCACAGCAGGACTCCCCGGAGAAGCGAAGGCGCCGGCGAGCAACCGGCGCTCTCTGGATTATGTGCGACGGTGGGAGGTCGGGCAAACCTCGCGAGGGGTGCGGCCTTGTTGGGATACGCATTGGGCTGTGTCCATCAGGGAGACACGCATGCTCGTGTCCCACCATGCATGTCGCGAGAGCCGGGCGGGTCGGCGGGGGCAGCAATGGGCACGACGACGTGGCGCTTGTCGCGAGGTGGAGCCGTGATACACTGGTCGCGCTACCTAACATGCGGTGAGCAGACGGGCCGCTAGCTCAATTGGCAGAGCAGCTGACTCTTAATCAGCCGGTTCTGGGTTCGACTCCCGGGCGGCTCACCACGAATGTCCACGCGCCGCCGGCTCATGTGCCGGGCGGCGCGTTTCTTCCTGGCAGCGCGGGATAGTGCAACGGGAGCATGGCTTTTTCTGCCCAACAGGCTGGCGCCCGTGTGACATTTGGCCGGGGAGAAGGGGGGCCATCCGGCCCTTTTTCGCCTGGGCCTCATCGGTCATGGTGACGCCGACAACGGCGTGCTCGGAGCGGGGCCGCCAGAAGGAGCAGCTGTACGGCCGCGAGGCCGTTCTTGTTGCTCCATTTGGATCAACGGCGGACCTGACTCCGAATGAAGCGAAACGTCCTTGTCTTCGGCGTGCTCTGGCTCGCGTTCACCGCGGCCGGCGAGCTGGCAGCGATCTTCCTCAACGTCCACCCGACGGCACGATCCGACAAAGGCGAAGAGATCGAGCAGGCGTTCGACGTGCTCGTGTACTTCGCGGTGCCCATCTTTACGATGGTCGTGGCGGCGCTCATCTCGCTGATGTTCCAATCGCCCACGCAGCGCATGCCGGAGGAAGACGGACCGGCGCTGCACGGACGGGGCTGGTTCCCGATGAGCTGGGTGGCGATCACGACCGTGCTGACGGGCGTGATCATCGTGTACCCGGGCTTCACGGGGATCGCGGCAGTGATGGGGCATGAGGAGAAGCCGGACCAGCTCCACGTGAACGTGACGGGCATCCAGTGGACGTGGCTGGTGAACTACCCGGATCAAAGCGTGCCCAGCGCGCGCGAGATCGTCCTGCCGAACGAGACCGAGGTGATGTTCCACGTGACGAGCCGCGACGTGCTGCACTCGTTCTGGGTCCCGGCGTTCCTGATGAAGATCGACGCTGTGCCGGGCCTCGAGACGACCATCACGATGAAGACGACGAAGCTGGGCGACTTCGACATGGACCCGAACATGCGGGTGCAGTGCGCGGAGCTGTGCGGCACGAGCCACGCGCGGATGAGCATTCCGGTGCGGGTCGTAGAGCGGGCGGAGTTCGACGCGTGGGTGCAGGAGAACGCGCGGGTGGAGACGCCGACCCCTGCGGGCACGCCGACCGGCGAGGTGCAGGACCTGACGATCGTGGCGAAGAACGTGCGGTTCGACCTGGAGACCATGACGGTTAAGGCGGGCGGCACCGTGCGTCTGAAGGTGGACAACCAGGACAAGGGCGTGACGCACAACTGGGCGCTGTACACGAACGAAGACGCGGCCGCGGGCGCGGAGCCGCCGCTGACGGGCACGGAGCTGGAGGTGGGCCCGATCGTGCAGGAGCTGACGTTCACCGCGCCCGAGGCGGGCACGTACTTCTTCCAGTGCGACGCGCACCCGAACACGATGACGGGCACGCTCATCGCTCAGTAGGGGCGGGGGCATCGGGCCGGAGGAGCAAAGCATGAGCGAGACAGCGATCGGCCAACAGCCGCAGGGCGTACTGCCGGCGATCCTGCCGGTGGTGCGGGGCCTCATCGGCGCGCTCGTGGGATTCGCGCTGGGCGCCGGCGTCACGTCGATCGTCCGCGTCGCATCTGGATACGACGCGTGGGACCTGGAGCTGAACTTCGTGCTGGGCTACGCGCTGGCGGTGCCGGGGTGGATGCTGAGCGTCGGGATGTGGGAGTTCTGGGGCCGGGAGTGGATCGGCTGGAAGCCGAAGGCGCCACTGCTGGCGGGCTGGCAGCGTTACTTCACGTTCTGTACGGACCACAAGGTTATCGGCGTGCAGTACCTGGTGACGTTC
>DATECV010000035.1:0-2547 GCA_035286725.1 Dehalococcoidia bacterium
ACGATCTCCTCCGGCGTGCGGTGGGTGCTGTAGAACAGCACCTCCTTGCTGTTTACCACGGCGCGGCCCACTCGCAAGCCCGGCCAGCTCAATCCCCGGAGGTCGGGGCGGTCCTCGCCGCGACCGGCGTACAGCCCCTCGATCCGCTCCATCGGGATGTGGTGCCTGATCGTGCCCCAGGCTATCGTCAGCCCCTTGCGGTCCACCGTGTAGTGCAGCGTGTAGCAGGCGTAGGCCCAGAAGGCGAAGACGGCCGCCAGCACGAACAGAACGGTGGCGCCGACGATGGCGGCGAACTGCGTGAGCGAGACCGGCCAGGTCGCCGCCTTCGCGACCAGCGCGATCGCCAGGACGGCGGCAACCGTCGAGAGGAGCGCGGCGGCGGCCACGCCCAGCGTGCGCCGGGGCCGCTCTATGGTTACGCCTTGACCTTGGAGTAGCACGGGGTGCACCAGGATGCGTATTTCGGGTTGCGGCCGGTGATGATATCGAAATAGAGCCGCATCAGCCGCTTCGCCACCGGGCCCATCTTGCCCTCGCCGATCGGACGCCGGTCCAGCTCCACGACGGGCGTGACGTGGGCGGCGGTGCCGGTCATGAAGCACTCGTCCGCGGTGTACAGCTCCGTCCGGTCGATGTCGCGCTCCACCGTCTCCATCCCCAACTCCTCGCGGGCCAGCGTGATCACGGTGCCGCGGGTGATGCCTACGAGGATGTTGGACGAAGGCGGCGGCGTGATCAGCCGGTCGCCGTCGACGATGAAGATGTTCTCGCCGGAGCCCTCCGAGATGTGGCCGCGTTCGTCGAGCATGATCGCCTCGTCGAAGCCGTTGAGCTGGGCCTCCGTCTTGGCCAGGGCGGAGTTGGCGTAGATGCCGGTGATCTTGGCCCGCGCCGGGATGCTCGTGTCCTCCACCCGCCGCCAGGAGGAGGTGCAGCAGCGCGCCCCCTTCTCAACGTCCAGGTACGGCCCGAACGGCGAGACGAACATCAGGAAGTCGTCCTCCAGGTCGTGCAGCCGCACGCCCAGCACCTCTGAGCTCTTGTAGGCCAGCGGCCGGATGTAGACGTCCTCCCGGAAGCCGGACATCTCCACCAGCTTGGTCGTCAGCGAGTACAGCTCCTCGTCGCCGTACTGGAACTCGATCCGCATGATGCGGCAGCTCTTGCGCAGCCGGTCGTAGTGCTCCTTGAGGCGGAAGACGTACAGTTGCTTCTCGGCGTCGTTCCAGTTGCCACGGATCCCCTCGAATACCGCCGTGCCGTAGTTGAACGCGTGCGTCATCACGCCGATCTTGGCCTCGGCCAGAGGCATGAACTGCTTCTGGAAGTAGGCGTACGGCGTTGGTGATGGCATGAGGGCGGCTCCTTTCTCAGCGGTAGGCACCATTATAGGCGCGGCACTGCGATTCGGGCAATCTGCCTCCCGCGGCGACGCCTCCGCTCGCCCTGAGGCTCTCGAAGGGTCTCCTGAGCGCAGCGAAGGCCGAGCGGAGGCCGGCGCTACGGCCGCCACCGCACCTCGTACAGCCGCACAGGGTCCTCGAAGCCCTTCGCCACGAACTCCCCGCGGTCGCTGAAGAGGAACCCCTTGCCGGAACACAACCCGCGCACTGTATCCGCCACCAGTATCTCCCCACCCTCAGCTTTCGCCGCGATGCGAGAGGCGAGTATAACCGTCGCGCCGAACAGGTCGCCGTCTTCCTCGATGGGCTCGCCGGCATTCAGGCCGACGCGGACAGACAGCGGCTCTCCTTCGTGCTCAGCGAACGCCCTCTGCAGAGCCACCGCGCACTCCACCGCCCGCGTGACAGACCCGAACGACGCCATGAACCCGTCGCCCATCGTCTTCACCTCCGTGCCGCCGTGCGCCTTCAGCACCTCGCGCGTGATCCGTTCGTGCTCCCGCAGCACCTCCCGCCCACGCTCGTCGCCCAGCCGCTGCATCATCTCGGTGTGCCCCACGACGTCGGTGAACAGGATTGTGTGTACGTCGCGTGGTGCCAAGCCGAGTGCCGCGGGCGAACCGCCAAGGAATTCGGACCAGGCACGGCCCGTTTGGTCGGCATGGTCCGTGTATGTGCCTTCGATCGCCACCAGGCGAGCGTCGGGGATCTCGGCGACTAGCTCCCTCGTCGACTCCATCGAAAGCCACTTCAGTCCCGTGTGGCGGATGACGAGAGTCGGAGCCTTGATCTGGCGGGCTTGTCCGGTGACATCAACGGGCTCCGACATGAAGCGCTTGAAGGTTTCCTGGTCGATACAGGCTCTGATGTACGCCGCGTATCGCTTGGACTCCTCATACCCAAAACCGAAGACGATTCCCGCCACGTTCTCAGTCAGCATCTCCCAGTCATCGGCCATCGCCCAGAATGCTGCCCCTCGGGGTGTTTGCAGCACGTCAGTCCCCCTCGCGACCGGATTCATGAGCACGAGGCGAGACACTCGCTCTGGATGCAGCGCGGCGTAGGCGATCGCTGTGATCGCTCCCGTCTCGACCGCCAGCAGGGCAAATCGATCAAGCTGCAACTGATCGACGACGGCTTC
>DATECV010000036.1:0-2108 GCA_035286725.1 Dehalococcoidia bacterium
CATGAGCTCCGTCTCCATCCCGGTGATGGCGAAGTGCCGTATCGGCCACTTCGTGGAGGCGCAGGTGCTGGAGGCGCTGGGCGTCGACTACATCGACGAGTCCGAGGTGCTGACCCCCGCCGACGAGGCGCACCACATCAATAAGCGCCCGTTCAAGGTGCCGTTCGTCTGCGGCTGCCGCGACCTGGGGGAGGCGCTGCGCCGCCTCGGCGAGGGCGCGGCGATGATCCGCACGAAGGGCGAGGCCGGCACCGGGGACGTCGTCGAGGCGGTCCGCCATATGCGCGCCGTCTGGGACGGCATCCGGCGGCTGCAGTCTCTGCCGGAGGACGAGCTGATGGCGGAGGCGAAGTCGCTGAGCGCGCCGCTGGAGCTGGTGCGGGAGACGCGGGAGCTGGGCCGCCTGCCGGTCGTGAACTTCGCGGCCGGCGGCGTCGCCACCCCGGCGGACGCCGCCCTCATGATGCAACTGGGCGCGGACGGCGTGTTCGTCGGCTCCGGCATCTTCAAGTCGGAGGACCCGGCGCCGCGGGCGCACGCCATCGTCAAGGCGGTCACGAACTACAACGACCCGGCCGTCCTGGCGGAGGTCTCGCGCGGGCTGGGCGAGCCGATGAAGGGGCTGGACGCGAAGGCGCTGAGCCCGGAGGAGACGCTGGCCAAGCGGGGCTGGTAGAGGGCCTGCCGTTCGCTGATGCAGCCGGGTTTGTCAACGGCGCAACGTTCCGTCCGGTGACGGCTCGCCCTTTGCGGCGCGACGCCTTAAACGACTCGTTTCAAAAGCATCACAACGCGCTCTCGAGCACGCGTGTCAAATGCCCCGCGCACTTGACATTCGGATTATGCCATGTTCGAATGGGGCCTGCCCAATAATTCCTACGCCAATGGCAGATATGGAGGTATGCCTATGGTACACGTACTTCGCCGCTGCGCCGCGTTCGCCATCGCCGCGATGGTATTGGCGCTCACGGCCAGCATCGCCAGCGCGGATGGCCCCGGCTGGGAAACCATCTCGCAGGACTTCGAGGGACCCCTCTTCGGCCTCAACGTTGGATATGACGGCAAGCTCCTCGTCGCTGACAGCGGCGCGGGGCCGACCAAGCTGGATGCGGATGATGGCGATACGTCGCTCATCGCTTCGCTGCCGAACGTCACGGACGTGATCCAGGTTGGGCGACGGGAGTATATAGCGGTGACCGGCGGCGAGCCCGAGCCGGGGAGTGGGCCGCCGTCGACCCTCTACCGGATCAAGAAGGGACACGTGACGAAGATCGCCGACCTGCTCGCGTTCGAGGAGGCGAAGGACCCAGCACAGGACGGCGTGGAGTCGAACCCGTTCGACCTGGCGAGGCTGAGCCGAAATAAGGTGCTGGTCGCCGACGCCGCGGGCAACGATATCCTCGTCGTCGATAAGAAGGGGAAGGTCGACTGGGTGGCTTCGCTGCCGCAGCACGACGTGCCGACACAGCCGGTCAAGGACCTCGTAGGCTGCCCGACTCCGGCCGACCCGAGCCTGGCCGAGATCTGCGGGCTACCGGAGATCATGAACGCCGATCCCGTCGCGACAACGGTGGCCGTCGGCCCGGATGGTGCGATCTACGCCGGCGAACTCACGGGCGACCCGGGGACGCCGGGCTTCTCGCGCGTGTGGCGGATTGAGCCTGACGCGCGCCACGTCAGGTGCGGTACGGATGACGATGAGTGCACGCTCGTGGACACGCCGCCGTTTACTTCGATCATCGACATCAACTTCGGAGAAGACGGCACCGCGTACGTTGTCGAGTTCGACGAGAACAGCTGGCTATCGATCTTCTTTGGCCTGGGTGCCGGAGGGACCATGAACGCCTGCCGCAGCAGCGACCACGACGACGACGGGGATGACGATAGCGATAACGGTGGCGTCACCTGGACCTGCGAGGAGGTCGCCACCGGCCTGCCCACCCCAACTGCGGTCGCACTCGATGACGAGTCGATCTACGTCACCCTCATTCACTTCCTCGAGGGCCCGTTCGAGGTCGCGCAACTCACCGGTACGGACAGTGAGAAGGACGATAACCACGAGGACGACGACTAACGATACCGATCAGCGTGATTGAGCGGCGGGCCCG
>DATECV010000037.1:0-20612 GCA_035286725.1 Dehalococcoidia bacterium
CACGCACGCCAAGACGACGACCGGCACGCTGGACACGAAGTTCGGGCTGCCGATCTCGACCGGGCACGCCGCACAGGCCGTGGCCGACGCCCAGCGCATGTCCGGCGTCGACCTTGTCGGCCTGCACTGCCACCTGGGCTCGCCGCTGTTCGACATCGAGCCGTACGATGAGGCGAACGCCGTCATGCTCTCGTTCGCGGCCGACATGGTCCGCACGAACGGCCTGCGGCTGCGCGAATACAGCCCCGGCGGCGGGTTCGCGTCGCAGTACGTGCGCGAGCGCCCGGCGCCCGACATCAACGTCTACGCCGAGGCCATCGTCTCGTCGTTCAAGCGGCGGTGCGAGGAGAACGGTCTGCCGCTGCCGCACCTGTTCGTCGAGCCGGGGCGGTCGCTGGTGGCGCGCGCGTGCGTGGCGCTGTACACGGTGGGCGCGCGGAAGCAGATCGAGGGGCTGCGGACGTGGGTCTCCGTCGACGGCGGGATGGCCGACAACATCCGGCCGGCGATCTACGACGCGAAGTACGAGGCTGTCGTCGTGAATCGCGCCGACGACGATCCCGTCGAGACGGTGACCATCGCCGGGAAGTACTGCGAGTCGGGCGACATCCTGGTGAAGGACGCGCGCTTGCCGGCGACCTCGCCCGGGGACGTGATCGCCCTGCCGGCGTCGGGCGCGTACGCGATCACGATGTCGAGCAACTACAACATGGCGCTGCGCCCCGCGATCGTCGTCGTGAAGGAGGGCAAGGCGCGGCTCATCCGCCGCCGCGAGACGTACGAGGACCTGTTGCGCACTGACGTGTGGAGTGAGTAGTCGATGGTTTGTGGTTCGTGGAGAGATCCGAGATGGCTGACTCATTACGCGTACTGATCACCTTCGCGCTCGAGGACGATCTCGTCGCGCGCATCCGGGCCGTCGACCCGCGTATCGAGGTGTCGGTGCTGGGGTCGGAGCAGCGGAAGATGCTGCGGGGCTTATCGTATCCCAGCGAGCGCGAGCGCGCGGCCGTCGCCGAGGGGCTGCACGGCGCCTTCGAGGCCGCGGACGTGGTGTTCGGATTCTGGGGCGCGGAGCTGCACCGGGCGTTCACGGGCGCCGGGACGCTGGCCGACGTGGCGCCGAGGCTGAAATGGATCCAGCTCACCAGCGCGGGCGCCGACCGCCTACTGGGAAGCGGCTTCATTCAACAGGGCGTGACGGTGACCACGGTCAGCGGGCTTCACGCCACGCCCATCGGCGAGTTCATCCTACAGTCGATCCTGCTGATCGCGAAGAAGGCCCCGCAATACATGCGCTCGCAGGCCCGCCACGAGTGGTCGCGCTTCATGCCGCGCGAGCTGTACGGAGCCACCATCGGCATTGTGGGCATCGGCAACATCGGCGCCGAGGCAGGGCGGCTGGCGAAGGCGTTCGGCTGCCGGGTCATCGCGACGAAGCGGTCGGTCACGAAGCCGGAGTCAACGCCGTACGCAGACGAGATCATGCCTGCGCCGGAGCTGCCGCGGCTGCTCGCCGAGAGCGACTACGTCGTGCTGAGCATGCCGCTGACGCCCGAGACGCGCGGGATGATCGGCGAGGCGGAGCTGCGGGCGATGAAGCCGACCGCGGCGCTGATCAACATCGCCCGCGGGCCGGTCGTCGTCCAAGAGGCGCTGATCCGGGCCCTGCGCGAGGGTTGGATCGCCGCCGCCGCGCTTGACGTGTTCGACAAGGAGCCGCTGCCGGCCGACAGCCCGCTGTGGGACATGGAGAACGTCATCATCTCACCCCACATCAGCGGCGGCACCGAGATCTACAACGTCCGCGCCGTCGAGATCTTCGCCGAAAACCTCCGCCGCTACCTCGGGGGGCAGCCCCTGCGGAACATCGTCGACCCCGCGCGCGGGTACTGAACCATGGAACGAGTTAAACGCAGAGGCGCAGAGACCGCAGAGGAAAGAGTTAGGAGTGCCTGAGAAAGTCTTCGCCGACAAAGAGCTGCCGCCTGAATTGAACGCTCTCACTCAGCGGATCATTGGCGCGTGTATCGAGGTCCATCGCGCGCTCGGGCCAGGTTTGCTGGAGTCGGCGTACGAGGCCTGCCTTTGTCGCGAGCTCTCGTTGGTGAGCCTGCCATTTCGCCGTCAGGTGCCTCTGCCTGTGGAGTACAAGGGCGCACGGCTCGATGCTGGGTATCAACTCGATCTCGTCGTGGATGAGATTGTGATCGTTGAGCTGAAGGCGGTCGACGGTCTTCTGCCCGTTCATGATGCCCAGATCATCACGTATCTCAAGCTCACTGGGCTGCCAGCGGGTCTGCTCATCAACTTCAACGTGCCCGCACTGATTCGTGGCGTGAGGAGGTTCGCGAATACAACCGGGAAGAACTCTGCGTCCTCTGCGCCTCTGCGGTGATTTGAATGCAGCTTTGTATCGACGCGGCTGACGATCGTCCGGGCATCGCGCTCGCGGTGGAGGGCGTGGCGGGGCTGACGCTGACGTGGGAGACGCACCGGAACCACAGTGTGGAGCTGCTGCCGAACATCGGCCGGCAGCTCACCGAAGCGGGCCGCACGAAGAGCGATATTTCGGCCGTGTTCGTCGACGTCGGGCCCGGCGGGTACGCGGCGCTGCGCGTGGGCGTGAGCATCGCGAAAGCGCTGGCCCACGGCCTCGACGTGCCGATCGTGGGCGTGGGGCGGCTGGAGCTCGATGCCTGGGGCGCCGCACGAGACTCGGGCATCGCAGCCGGGCGGATCGTCGCCGTGCACCGCGCCGGGCGGGGCGAGCTGGCGTGGGCGGCCTATCGTAAAGACGGCGTCATTTGGTCGGAAGACGAGGCGCCACGCATCGCAAGGGCAACCGAAGTGCCGGAGCGGCTCCAACCGGGTGACATCGTGACCGGCGACATCGACGACGCGCTGTCCGACGCAGCTCACCGTACCGGTGCGACCGTCGCCTCGGCCCACAGACATCGCGTGGTGGCGCTCGCGGAGTTGGGCCAGCGGCGGTTGGCGGCGGGCCGGGTCGATGAGGCGACGGCGCTGGTGCCGATGTATCTCCGCGCGCCGGCCATCGGGCCGCAACGCTGACCGTCCGCTATAGTTTCCGCGGCATCATCGAGATCGCGCGCTCGCCCCGGCGGGCGCTGACTGTGTGTTGGAGGAGGCAATCGACATGGCCATGGAACGGACGCTGCTGCTCATCAAGCCAGACGCCATGCAGCGCGGGCTCGCGGGCGAGATCATCGGACGGATGGAGCGGCGCGGGCTGAAGATCGTCGGCATCAGGCTGATGAAGGTCTCGAAGGCGCTGGCGAAGAAGCACTACGCCGAGCACGAGGGCAAGCCGTTTTTCCCGGGGCTCGTCGAGTACATCACGTCGTCGCCCATCATCGCGGCCGTGCTGGAAGGGCCGAACGCCATCCAGGCGATGCGGCAGACGATGGGCAAGACGAACCCGCTGGAGGCCGAGACGGGCAGCATCCGGGCCGACTTCGGCCTGGAGAAGGGCCGCAACCTGACCCATGGCTCCGATTCGACGGCCAGCGCGAAGCGCGAGATCGCGCTCTTCTTCGGCGACATGCCGCCGATCTCGTGGAAGCGCGACGCTGACCCCTGGGTGTTTGAGTGATGGGGTCGATGAATGTAGATCTCGGGCCGAACGACCTGCTTCTCGATCTGCCTGATGATCTGATCGATCAGCTCATTGTCATGGCAGGCCAGGACCGCCTGTCACTGGAGGACGAGATCAAGCGGATCATCGACGATGCAGCGATGCAGCCGAAGCTCTCCGAATTGCGGCGACACACGAGCATGGGACCTACAGCAGGATCTTGAAGCCGATGTGCGCCGCCTCGAAGCCGAGCCGCTCGTAGAAGCGGTGCGCGTCGGCCCTGGCGCGACTGCTGGTCAGTTTCACCTGCGAGCAGCCCTGGCGCCGCGCCTCCTCGACCGCCCAGCGCATCATCGCCGAGCCGATCCCGCGGCCCCGGGCGGCGCTGTCGACGATGACGTTCTCGATAATCGCGACATCCCGTCCGTCGGGCCGCATGTCGGGCACGAACGTGAGCTGGAACGAGGCCGCGATCACACCGCCCGCCTCGGCGACGAGTAGCCGGTTGCGCGGGTCGCGTTCTATCGCCTCGAACGCGGCGTAGTACCCCGGCTCGACCTCCGCTTCGCCAGCGCCCTTGTGCTTCCGCGTCAGCTCGTCCGTGCGGTACAGCGCCACAATGCGCGGCACATCCTCCAGCCGCGCGTCGCGCACCAGCACGCCCTGCGAGAGTACATCCTCGGTCACGACCCACGACGGCATGGGGGTGAGTTTACAGTGGACAGTGGACAGTGGACAGTCAACAGTGGACGGTGGACGGTGGACAGTCAACAGTGGACCGTCGCGTTCGAGTGCGGGCGGCCATCACACGTGGGGCTCCTCTAACCGTGTGCGCTTAGCTGAGATCGAACTCGCGGATCTCTTTGAACATCCGCGCCTCGACGGGGCCCATGATCGGCGCGAGCCCGCCCCAGTCGAAGTCGATGCCCTTGATCTGGACGCCGGGCGGCAGATCGCTCTTCACCGTCTCGACGTCGAGCTGCACCAGCGCGCTGGGGACCGGGCACCGCTCCATCAGCTCCTTCACGATACGCGCTTCGCCTCGCACGCCGAACACGAACCCGTCGCCGATGACCTCGAGCATCATCGCCCGGCGCTCGCGCAGGTGCGCCAGCGTGTGCGTGCGGTGGTCGAGCGCGAAGCGGACCGTGTGCGCGTCAATGGCGATCACGGAGTTCATGACCATCGTGTACGGCCGGCCATCCGCGTCGACGGTCGCCCCGGCGACGAGGCGGCCACCGGCCAGGTACTCGATCAGCGCGTCGGGGAGGGCATCACGGGCCTGTCCGCTGCTCATGTCACGGTTAGCGTACGGATTGCGCCGCTATGCGATACGTGCACTGCACGGGGCGTGCGATACCGGGACCCGCAGGCCGGTCTCCACGGCGACTCTTCGAGGGGCGGTCGTACCGTGTGCCTCAGCGCCTTTTGAGACGGGCCGACCTGGGGCCGCGGGCCGCCGGCCGGCGCGGCGCGGGCTTGCGCGGCTGCGGCTTCGACGTAGCGCGCGAGACAGGCCGCGCAGCAGTCGACGACGCCGGCTTCTTCGCGGCGGGAGCGGGCTTCGCCGCGGGCTTCTTCGCGGGGGGCGGCGCGGCCGCGCGCGTCTGCCGGCCTCGAATCGGCGTGGGCTTCTTCGAGCCGCCCTTTGCGGGCTTCTCGCCCTTCGGCGGCTCGATACCGTCGAGCTTGCCTTGCTCGGCGGGCGGCTCCCCGCCGTCATCGTCGCCACCCTTCGGCGCGCCGGGGCCGCCCGTGCCCATCTCGATCGTGGCCAGCGATGCGACGGAGTCGCCCGTGGCGACGTTGATCACCGAGACGCCCTGCGCGGCGCGGCCCGTCATGCGGATCTGATCCATGCGCGTCCGGATGACGATGCCGTCCTTGCTGATGACGATAAGCTCCATGCCGGAGTGGACCGTGCGCGATGCCACGACTTTCCCGGTCTTCGGCGTGATCTGGTAGTTGCGCACGCCCTGTCCGCCCCGGTTGGTGATGCGGTACTCGTCGAACGGCGTGCGCTTGCCGAAACCCTTTTCGGTGATGCTGAACAGCTCGTGCCCTGCCGTGACGACTTGCAGCGAGACGACGCGCCCGCCCTTATCGAGCTTGATGCCCCGCACGCCGCCCGACGTGCGTGAGGCCGACCGCAGCACCGAGGCGGGGAAGCGGATCGCCTGGCCGTTCGACGTGATCATGACGATCTCGTCGTTGTCGTGGACGAGCTTCGCGGCGACAAACTGGTCGCCCTTCTCGAGGTCCATGGCGATCTTGCCATTTCGCCGCACTTCCTTGAATTCAGGCAGCGGCGTCTTCTTGACCTCGCCCTGCGCCGTCGCCATGACCATGAAGTCCTTGGCGTAGTCGCGGATCGTCACGATCGCCGTGATCTCTTCACCGGGGTCGCAGTCGATGACGTTCACCAGCGGGATACCCTTCGCCTGACGCTTGGCATCGGGAAGGTCCCACGCCTTCGACATGAAGACGCGCCCGCGCTCGGTGAAGAACAGCACATTGTCGTGTGTATCGCAGACCACCAGGTGCCGGACCGCATCCTCCTCGCGCGTGACCATGCCCGTAATGCCCTTGCCGCCGCGGCGCTGCAGCCGGTACGACTCCAATGGAAGCCGCTTCACATAGCCGCGGTTCGAGAGCGTTACCACGGTCTCCTGATGGGCGATCAGGTCCTCTTCCGAGATCTCGTCCGCGCCGGTGTCGACGATCTGCGTGCGGCGTTCGTCACCGTAGTCTTTCTTGATCTCGACCATATCGTCGCGGATGAGGAAATCGATCTTGCGGGGATTCTTCAGCAGGTCCTCGAGGTGCGCGATCCGCTTCATCAGCTCGCGGTGCTCTTCCTCGATCTTCTCGCGTTCCAGCTTGGCCAGGCGGCGCAACTGCATGTCGAGCACCGCCTGCGCCTGCCGGTCGCTCATCTGCCATGGCTTCGCCATGAGCTTGGTCTTCGCGTCGTCGGCGGAGTCCGCGCCACGAATGGTGGCGATGATCTTGTCGAGGTCCTTCAGCGCGATCAGGTAGCCCTGGAGGATGTGCTCGCGGTCGCGCGCCTTCTCCAGCTCGAATTCGGTCCGGCGGCGGATTACGTCGCGGCGGTGGTCGATGTAGGCCTCTAGCATCTTCTTGAGGCCCATCGTCTTGGGTTGGCCGCCGTCGAGGGACACCATGTTCACAGCGAACGACGTCTGCATCGCTGTGTGCTTGTAGAGCTGGTTCAGCACGTGGGCCGCCTGGCCCTCGCGTCCCAGCTCGATGACGATGCGCATCCCGTGGCGGTCGGACTCGTCGCGCAGGTCGCTGATGCCAGTGATCTTGCGCTCCTTCACCAGGTCGGCGATCTTCTCGACCAGCGTCGCCTTGTTCACCTGGTAGGGCAGCTCGGTCACGATGATCTGCCAGCGGTTGCCCTTCGCCATCTCCTCGATGGTGGCGCGGGCCTGCATCATGATGCGGCCGCGGCCGTCGGCGTACGCCTCTTTGATGGCGTCCCGCATGAAGTCGTGACGCTTGCCCTCATCGTCCAGCGCGGAGTCCCTGCGCATGCGGAAGATGATGCCGCCTGTCGGGAAGTCGGGCCCCTTGACGATCGAGGTCAGCTCCTCGGTCGTGATCTCCGAGTTCTCGATGAGCGCCGTGACGGCGTCGGCGATCTCGTTGAGGTTGTGCGGCGGGATGTTCGTGGCCATGCCCACGGCGATGCCCGACGCGCCATTCACCAGCAGGTTGGGAATGCGCGCCGGCAGGACGATCGGCTGCGTGCGGGAATCGTCGTAGTTGGGATACGTGTCGACGGTGTTGCTGTCGATGTCCGCCAGGATCTCTTCCGTGATCCGCGACATCCGCGCCTCGGTGTAGCGCATGGCCGCGGGCGGGTCGCCGTCGACGCTGCCGAAGTTGCCCTGCCCGTCCACGAGCAGGTATCGCAGTGAGAAGTCCTGGGCCAGCCGGGCCATTGCCTCGTAGACGGGCGCGTCGCCGTGTGGGTGATACTTACCCATCACCTCGCCGACGATGGCAGCGCTCTTCCGGTAGGCCGCGTTGGGCCGCAGGCCCATCTCGTGCATCGAGAACAGGATTCGGCGCTGCACCGGCTTGAGGCCGTCGCGCACGTCCGGAAGCGCGCGCGCGACGATGACGCTCATGGCGTAATCGAGGTAGGACGAGCGCATCTCGTCCTCAATACCGCGGTTGCGGATGTTGCCGATGGGGGAGTCCGTGGTCATGCGGGATGTGTGCTCGCGACGGTCCTGCGCATGGGGTCGGCAGCTTCGCCGGACCCGATTCTGATGCCTGATCCTAGCAGTTTTGGGCGCTTCCGGACAGCCCGAAACAGAGCGCAGGACGGGGCCTCAGCCTCCCCACGGGGGCCGTAGCGCGAGCCTTCTCAAAGAAGTCGCCGAGGGGGGAGACAGCCCGCGCAACGTGGTGACACCGGGGCCGCTAGGCAGTGACTTCGGCGTAGGGCGGAGCAGGATCGTACTCCATGAACTTCTGCACCTTCCGCGCCTCGTCCGGCCCCTTCAGCAGCCCGACGACGTAGAGCGCCATATCGATGCCCGCCGACACGCCCGCTGCCGTGACGACGTTGCCGTCGTGTACCCAGCGCTCGTCCACGAGCCGGACGTTGCCACCCAGATCGGCCAGCTCCTTCTTCGCGGCCCAGTGCGTCGTCGCGCGCCGGCCCTCGAGGAAGCCCGCCCTGTGCAGCAGCATCGCGCCGGTGCAAACCGAGGTCACGTACTGCGCGGCCGCACCCGTGCGCCTGATGTAGGCGATGAGCTGCTCGTCCTGCATGCCGGGCCGCGTGCCGAAGCCCCCGGGGACGCAGATGAGATCCGGCTCGGGAGCATCCTCGAACGTGTGGTCGACCGCGACGTTCATGCCGAGGAACGCGCGGACGGACGGCGTCGCGGCGACGGTGAACGGCTGCCACGTCTGGTCGACGTATTTCGCCGCCATGCCGAACACCTCCCAGGGACCGGCGAAGTCCAACTCCTCGAAGTCGGGAAAGAGCACAAAGGCGATGCGAAACGGCACGGCACACCTCGCTGTGAACAGGGACGGCGCGATTGGATGCGCCCAGTGTAGCAGCGAGGAGTTCGTTTCTGAAAAAGGACTTCCGGATCAGGTCCCCGGTGGCAGGCCGGCGGGCGCGGCTCCATCCTGCAGGCGCTCCGCGCGCACGACCAGCCGTTTGTCGTACTGGTGCGTCACCGGGTTGAAGGTGCCGCCGCAGGTGATCAGCGTGACCGATTCCTTCGGTGTCGCGCCGACGATCGTGTCCACGGGCGCCGTCGCCGCGTCGTACTGCTGCTTGAGCGTCACGGCGTACCGGTACATGGTGCCGTTCACCAGGTACACCTCGATCAGGTCGCCCAGCACCAGATCCTTGATGTTCCAGAAGACCGCCGGCCCGACGCGGATGTAGTCCACGTGACCCGCGAATACCGCATTCCCGCCGAAGCCCGGGTGGGCGCTGAAGTCGTACCAGGCGACGTCGTACGCGTTGTCCGGGGCGATCATCACGCCGGCGTTGTCCACGCCTTTCACGACCACCGGCGCATCGATCTCCGCGCTGGTGATCACGATGCGCGCGATGTCAGCCGGGTCGCCGGGAGGAAACTCCGCCGACGGTGTCGGCGAAGGTCCGGGCGTCGGCGTGCTGATGTCACCGAACGCGACGATCGTCTCGAGATCGGAGCTGTAGTCCTTGGGCGCGTTCGTCAGGATGAACGCCATCAGGCCTATCGCCGCGACGATGAGGAGCGTCCCGACCGTAATGAGGAGGATGGAAAGCCTGTTCTGGTTCACCGCCGCACGATCCCCTTCGCCACTCCCGACACTCTACAGAACGCCTTCCCTGCCCGGACGCTACACACGGACGCCGCGCACCACGATGCGGTTGCTGTAGTGCCCGCCGCTGAACGACCCGATGCACGTCACCAGCGTGATGCTCTCCTGGCCGTTCTGCGCCACGTACTGGGAAAAGTCCGCGTTCGGGTCCACCCATTCGTTGTACTGGATCGAGTAGTTGTAGGTCCCCGTGCTGGAATATACGGTCACGATGGTGCCCGGCACGAGGTCGCGGATGGACCAGAAGACCGCCGGCCCGACGCCGATGTAGTCCACGTGCCCGGCCAGCACCACGTTGGCGCCCGGCTCACCCGGGTAACCGCCCACGCCGATGAACGACGGCGCGAAGTCGTACCAGATGACCTGCCAGGGGCCGCCCGGGTCGCCCATCTGGCCGTTCGTGCCGACCGTCCGGCTGTAGATCGTCGCGTTGACGCCAACAGAGGGAATCGACAGCGTCATGTCGGTGCCTGTGATCGGCCCGGGGCCGGTCTGCGTCGCGCCTTCGCGGAGCGGCACGCCGCCACCGCCACCGCCACCACCACCCGTCGAATCGGAGGAGCTGTATTCGTACGACCCGCTGTCCTGGAGGCCGGCGCTCACGGGCTCGGGCGTCGGGGTCGCCGTCGGCTGCGGCGTCGCCGAGGGCGGTACGGGCGTCGCGGTGGAGGGGACGGAGGTCGGCGTCGCGGCGATCACCTGCTTCTCGTCGCCACTGCCCGAAACGCCGGCGTAGATGGCGCCGATGGCTCCGAGCGCGATGACGACGGCCGGCACGCCGGCGAAGAGGCCCTTCTGCAGCGGGGTCGCCCGCTCCCACAGCCGCTCTATCGATGCTCGCATTACCGTCCCCCTCACAAATCAGGTTGTATGTTGAGGCCACCACCGTACGGCAGCCATCAGCGAACACCCGTACTCCGTGCGGGTGCCGCGCTTAGGCGCCCCTTGGCCTACGCCGCCTTGCGCCTTCCCCAGACGATCTGCCGGTTGGAATAGTGCCCCGCGGAGAACTCCCCGGTGCAGGTGATCAACGTCACCGACTCGTCGTTCGTGGCCTCGACGATCGAGGCCCAGTCGTCGGAGTCGGGGTCTACCGTCTTGTTGAATTCGATGACGTACGTGACCGTGGCGCCGTCCGCCATCCTGATCTGCACCTCGTCGCCCACCTTCAGGTCGCGCAGGCGCCAGAAGACGGCCGGCCCGTAGTTGATGTAGTCGACGTGGCCCGCCAGCACGACGTTGCCGCCCTTGTCCGGCAGCCCACCCAGGCCGGGCCACTGTGTGAAGTCGTAATAAGCGACATCCTCCGGCCCATTGGGGTTCGGCATCTGCCCGTCCCCGCCGACGAGCTTGTACGTGAACGGCGCATCGATCCCGACCGCGGGGACGATCAGCCGCTCGCCCGTGAACTCGCCCCGGCCAGGTTCGCCCCTGCCACGGGACGTCAGATCCTCCTGGGAGAGGTAGTCGCCGGGCGAGAACGCGATGGGCGTCTGCAGCCCCACGTTCTGGCCGGGGGTCGGGGTGCCCGCGGCCTTCGTCTTCGTCGCCGAGGCCTTGGCCGTCGGCGTCGCCTTGTCGTCGTCGCTGCCGCCGCCGCAGGCCGCCGCGCCTACAGCGATGGCCAGCGCCGCCGCCAGAATCGTTGCCGCCGCCAGCCCGCGGGCCCGCGTCCGCCGCCGGGGGCGCTCCGCGGCGCCCGTCGTGTTCATACCCTGCATGTGTCCGTTCCCTCGTCTCTCCACCTTCCCGACGCCGCTCCGGGCGCCGGGGTTCCCCGCAACCGCTCAACATATTGCCACATTTTGCGCCGCACGGCCTCCGATCCTCGAAGCTGGCTTACCATCGTTGCCGCTGGCGATAACGCCTTCCTCACAAGATACGGGGCGCCGCACGCCGTGGATGGCAGGAGGCCCCCTCGCGTGAGGGGGCCTCCTGGATCAAGATATCCGTGTCCCTACCGGTTGCCCGGAAGGGCGAGGTTACTTCGCCGCGCGGCGAGCAACCGCACCACCGGCGACCAGCGTCAGGCTGCCCAGCACCAGGGCGATCAGCGTCCACATCGGGAAGCTGCCGCCGTCCTGGCCCAGGTAACCGCCGTTACCGGTGTCCGGAGGGGTAATCGGCGCCACCGGGACCGGCGGAGCCAGCGTCGGCTGCGTGGCCAGCGGCAGCGCGCAGTCCACGCGGACCGACTGCTGCACCGGCGAAGCGATGCTGCTGTCACCCACCGTCACGATGACCGTGACACCCGCGCTCGAGTTGGAGAGCGGCGTCACGACCGTCGAAGCCTGACCATCCTTGGTCACGGTGTTGATCGGGTCGGCCGTGCCGAGCGCGACCACGCTGAAGTTCACCGGCACGCCGTCAGCAACGTCGTTGCCGTCGGAGTCCGTGACCTTCACCGTCACCGTCGACTTCTCGGAGCCGTCGCACTTGATCGTCGAGGCCTGAGCCGTCAGCGCCAGCGCGCTCGGCGCCCCACCGACGGTCAGATCCTGTGTCGAGGTGTCGTCGTCCTTGACTGTGTCGGCGTCACCGTCGTCGATCTGGGCCTTGATCGTGGTCTCGCCCGTGCCCATGCCACCGCAAACCACGCGGTAGTACGCGATCGGAGCGGCTCCGTCCTCTTCAGGGAGCAGGGACAACTTGGTGTCGCCCGTGATCTCCTCGGGCACGTCGCCCACACCGAGGGTGGCGATGTCGGGGTTGTCCGCCGGCGGCTGGACCGTGATCTCGACCCCAACCATGGCGAGCTCGCGGTCGTCCTCGTCGTAGACGATGGCAAACGCGAGGGTCGCGTTCGGCGGGTCGATGGCGTCCGTGACATCGGTCTCAGCGGCGCACTCATTGGCATCGGCCAACGAGCCGTTGGTCTCGATGAGGCTCTCGACGAGCGTCAGCACGACATCGTTCGGGCTGCCGACCATGTTGATGTCGACACTGTCCGGAACGTCCTCCTGGCGAACATTGACGGTCTTCGTGTCGCCGCGGTCGGCGTTGAAGTTGTACACCTGGAACACGACCACACCATCACCATTGCTGGCGACCGTGTCGCTGCAGTCGAAGTCGCCATCGGGAGTCGTGGCGTCATTGTCGGTGTCGCA
Source organism: Dehalococcoidia bacterium (assembly GCA_035286725.1). Taxonomy (GTDB): domain Bacteria; phylum Chloroflexota; class Dehalococcoidia; order DSTF01; family JACRBR01; genus JACRBR01. The sequence continues at coordinate 12,577 of DATECV010000037.1, forward strand.
GACCGCATCGGTTTCCGCACCGCCGGCCTGGATCGAAGTGAGCCCGGCAGGGGTGTCCAGCGTCACCGACTCCTCATCGTTGACGAAGACGAAGATGAGGTTCGTGCACAGGAACGCCGGGCTCGTGCAGGCCTCACTCAGCTGGTTGGCATCGTACTGCTCGAAGGCCGAGAAGTCGCCCGCCTCCAGCGTTCCGTCCTCGTCGCCGAGGACATCGGCGAGGTCCTGAACCTCGACGGAGGTCAGGGGCGTGGTGCACGGCTGGAAGCCGACGGTGGTGTAGCCGATGGAGCTGTCCTGCAGAAGCAGACAGTGGACGTCGATCACTTCATTCACATCGGCGTCAGCCCTGGGCGTCGTGCCGATGACCGTCGCGCCCAGTACGAGCGCGGCGACCACGGCAACGGCCGCAATTCCAATCTTCTTGAACAAGTTACTCCTCCTGATGTGCGCGCCCTCCCGCGGGCGCTTCGTAGTGGTTCGTGTCGGTTCTTCCGTTCGGTGCCGTTCCAGCGGACGCTACCCGGCGCTTCACGTCGTCCTCGGCCGAGTTATGGCGACGCGACGTGCCTGTCGCGCGTGCCACTGGGCGGGGCTGGCTCCCTCCTTTCCTCCTCCAACGGGCTCTTCAGTTCCGCATCCCTGCGGCCTCGCACAAACGCACGCCCGGCGGCGAGCCGCCCATGGCGCTGTCGGTATAACGTCTCATCGGGGCCAAAAGTTAACCGCCCTACGGACGTTCCCGCGCCGGTCTCAGGCTTCCCCATTAGATGCGGGCCAGTACGTGCGGTCGTGGCGGGACGCTTGACATCATGTTATGTCCAGTGGTGTCCGCAGGGGTCCCTCGCTGCAACGAACGCCAACATTCCGACGCTCGGAGAGCGCAGCCGACAGTACCTCGGCGACAGAGATCCGCCGCGACCTTCGTATCTTGAAGACGCAGAACGCGGCTTTGACTGGCAGAACGAAGCCGCGCCTCGGGTCGTCGCCTGACAGGTCTTCTCGTAGGTCTTCTTCGGGCGAGAATGGTATCCGAATGAGAGGGGGGAGGCCGCCATTGGCCTCCCCCCCAATCGTCCTCTTCGCGCTCTTGTGTGGTTTGGAGAGGGACCTTGAACTTGTCCTCCATTGACAGCGCTGGTCGCATCACCCGCTGCGGTAGCTGAACGCCGGCCGCGCCGGCCGGCGGCGTCTGCCCAACCCGGACGAGCTCCGCCGACGGCTCAACGAACTGGCGCAGGTGCGCGTACGCTACGACCGACTGGCGCCCGCGCTTGCTCCTTGGGCGGGGGGCTGGACCGTAGATCACAGGGGATGCTGACGGCTTATGACCTATCGTCGCCCGTGCCGCGTGCCTCCAATCGTGGACCACCGCGACTGCTATCCATGCGCTCGCTTGGGCGCGCAATCGGAACGTACCTTGATCAGTTCTCCGGCGCTTTCGCTCGTTATCGTTTCGCCGTTGAGCACCGCTTGCGCCGTCGCCATGATCACGAAATCGCCGGCGCGCAGCGGCTGGATCAGCCAGATGGAGAAGCGACGCTGTTGGCCTGGCAATATCCGCAGGTGGAGATGAATGTGTCCGAGAGTGCGAAGGCCCGTGCTATCGAAAAGGAGGGCCTGCTCCAACATGATGATACGCTCGTTGCCAAGATTCCTGGTCTCAACCAGGACCGGGATGCTTCTGCAGCTATGTGCGGTTCGAATAAGCGGGAATAGGCGTAGACGAAGGGGATTCCCGCGGACCGTTGTCTCGACCTGCGAGTCATCCTCGGCATGCACGCGTGCAGGGCTATCGGCAGCAAGGGCGATTGAGAGCAAGCACAAGAGCGCGAGCGCGACAAGTACGCCAAACGCCCGCGTCCAAGACCCACTTCGCGTTATCGGCGGCGCTCGATTCCGATCCGCAAACGAATGAATCGGCGCAACAGATACCCCACAATCACCGTCATGAATGTGAATAGCGCGAGATGCGACCATGGATAATGGTCGGCGAACGATCGCCTGAACTGCAGAAGCCAGGCCGCCCACGTACTCGATGGCTTTACCTCGAACGATACCCGGCTGGCGGCTGCGGCACTGATTCGCACGCCCTCCGCATCAGATACCGAGTGCGCCTCGATGAGCGCGGAGTAGCGGCCGGGATCGGCGCCGGTTGGCAGGACAAGATGAACTTGAACTTGCTGCGCTCCATCGGGAGAAAGGTGGAATCGATCCGGTTCCACCTCGAACCAGGGTGCTGGAGCATCTGCTTCCTCCGCGCCATTGAGATGGACAATCGCGACCTCGTAGTCACCTTCATCGTCGCCGATATTGCGCACGGTTAGCGTGGGAAGCCGGTAGCGCCCGCCCGGAGACAAGGCCGCATCAACCGCGATGCTTCCGACGTCTATTGACACGCCTTCGTCTGCTCGTGCCAACGGACTAACGGGTAAGGGAAGCAGAGCAAAGGCAATGAAGCAAGCGACGGTAACAAGTCTGCGCATGCTTGGCACGCCGTCCGCTACGGTGCGACGGCCGTAACGACGATGTTCGTCGTAGCCTGCTGCCCCGCGCCGTCACTGCCGAAACATGGCATGTAGATTTCGGAGGTGAACGACTCTGAATCGGTGGGCGCCACGGCCGTGGCCAGAGGATCATCGGCTGCGCTCAAGAACAGAGCCGCTTGAACCGCCGGCGTCACTCTGTGCCGAAACTTGTTGTTGTTGCTCGGGCTCCCACAAGTGATCGCGTCCGTGACGAGCGACCAGCTGAATCCACTGCCTGTGGCGACGGAGCCTCTCACATAGAAATCCTCAGTCACATTTCCCGTGTTGGTGGCGATGAAGGTCACGGCGCCGCCTGGAGCAGCAAGGGAGCTTCTCGAGGTCTCAAACGGCACGGTACCGTAGTCGACGGAGTTGGGACTGACGGTCATGGATACGGATTGTCCCGTGACGGTGGCGGCCACGGTTTGCTCAGTGGCCTGAGCCAGGAGTCTGGTCGGCGAAAGTGCGGAGGCGATAAGAAGGAATGCGGCGAGGGCGAGGAGGCGAATCATCAGATTCCCTTCAATGATGCTCCTGACCAGTCAGGGGTTGCTTGCACATCAACACTATTCGCACGCTCATGGTGTCGCAACCTCGTATGTCAAGCGGCTCTGATCCCAAGGACTTCTTGTAGCGATATCAGCTACCCAAAGTGCTCCGATCTGACTCGCCGGCGATCCGCACTCCTAAACGATGCGAGCCAGGTGATTGTCCACGGTGTCCCATCGAACAGGCGCCACCGCAACTCGGATTGGACATGCGATTGGGTATTCGCAGTGTTCGACATCCGGGGCACGCTCTGGTGAACGGCCCATTGGGCGCTAAATCGTCGCCACCTGAAAACGCCACCACCGCCGCGCCGAACACCGCCAAAACTGCGCCTACTGGCCGGGCGGCGCGCGGCGGGCCAGCAGCCGGCCGGTCACGCTTGCGAATACGGCGTAGTCCTGTGCGCCGGTCAGCCGGAACCCGCCTTCGAAGACGAACGTCGGCGTGCTCAGCACCTCGTCCTCGCGCGCCAGCCGCGTCACTTCATCGATGCGCGCGGTATACCGCTCGTCCGCCAGCGCCTGGCGCAAGCCCTGGTCGTCCACACCGCAACCCCGGGCGATGTCGCACAGCGCCTCGGGGTCGCCCAGGTCCCGCCCCTCCTCGAAGTACGCGTGGAAGAGCACCCGGTGAAACGCATCGAACCCGCCGTGGTCGCGCGCGAACTCCGCCGCCTCCAACGCCAGGTGCGAGTTCGCCACCACCGGCGGCATGCGCATGTCCAGGCCCGACTCGTGGGCCAGCATCAGGATGTTGTCGCGATACGCTCGCGCCCGCTCCGGCGAGCCCAGCCGGCCCGTCAGTTGCGCGCCCGTCTTCGGCGTCTCCGGGTGCAGCTCGAACGGCCGCCACTCGACCGCCACCGGGAATTCCTGCTGAAGCTGCTCGATCCGCTGCAGGCCGATGTAGCACCACGGGCACACGTAGTCGCTGTATGCGGTGATGCGCAGCGGCGCCTGTTGCTCGCCCATCAGAACCACTTCCGCCATCGAAACCAGCCGATAAGTCCGCCCGCCAGCAGAGCCATGAACGCCAGCATGCCCGCGTACCCCAACCGCCAGCCGTACTCGGGTACGTTTTCGAAGTTCGTCCCGTAGATCCCGGCGACCAGCGTCATCGGCAGGAAGATCACGGTCACGATCGCCAGCGTCTTCATCACCTCGTTGATCCGGTTGTTCACCGACGACAGGTACGTGTTCAGTGCGCTGTCCGTCAGGTCGCGCACGCTCTCGATCATCTCGCCAACGCGCACCGTGTGGTCGTAGACATCGCGAAAATACATCAGCGAGTCCGGCGGGATCAGCTGCGCGTACTCCCCGCGGGCAAACCGGTTCACCACGTCGCGCTGCGGGGCGATGGAACGGCGCAGCGACTGCGCGTTGCGCTTCAGCCGCAGCACCTCTTGCAGCGTGCTGCGCTCCGGCTTGTCCAGCACGCGCTCTTCCACCGCCGCCACCTGGTCGTCGATCGTCTCGACCACCGGGTGAAAGTCGTCGACCACCACGTCGATGAGGGCATGCGCCAGGAACCCCGCGCCTCGCCTCAGCACCGGCGTCTCCTGCTCGGCCCGCCGCCGCACCTCGTCCACCGCCCGCACCGGCGCCCGGTGCACCGAGACCACATAGTTGCACCCGACATACAGGTCCAGCTCGTTCGTCGAGAGCTGCCGGTTCTCGGCGTCGTACATCACGTTGTGCACGATGATGAACAGGTATTCGCCGTAGTCGTCGACCTTCGGCGGGTCGATCAGCGTGTTGTAACAGTCGTCGATCGTCAGCGGATGAAAGCGGAAGATGTCGCGCAGGATCGGTTCGCCTTCGTCACGTCCGTCCGCATGAATATCCAGCCACAGCAGTCCGTGAGGATCGGCCAGCGCCCGTGAGATCTCCTCCAGCGAGAGGTCCTTCCGCAGCGGTGCCTGGGCGGAGTGGTAGCACGACCGCACCGGTTCATCGGGCGAAGCGGTGGGCAGTCCGGCGGCACTCATCGCCCGCAGCGTACAGCCGCCGGGCCCGCCGCGCGAAGCCGCAGCCCCTCCGCAACGAAGCTGCTATAGTTCGGTCGCGGCACGCTGCCGAACGCCTCCGGCCGGACCACGGAGCACCGCCGGAGATGCGCGGCGAAGCAGGGCAAGCGGCGCGATGCAGCCGAAGCACAGGCACCGTCGGGGCGACATGATGCAGTACCAGGACCTTGCCGTCTTCACAGGCAACGCCCACCCGCAGCTCGCCCAGGACATCTGCGCCTCCCTCGAAATGCCGCTCGGCCAGTGCGAGGTCTTCGAGTTCAGCAACGAGAACATCTTCGTCCGCATCCTGGAGAACGTCCGCGCCAAAGACGTCTTCATCGTCCAGCCTCTCAGCTCGCCCGTGAACAAGAGCGTGATGGAGCTGCTGATCATGATCGACGCGTTCAAGCGCGCGTCGGCAGGCCGCATCACCACCGTCATCCCCTACTACGGCTACGGCCGCAGCGACAAGAAGGATCAGCCCCGCGTGCCAATCACGGCGCGCCTGCTGGCGAACCTCATCGAGACCGCCGGCGCCGACCGCGTGCTCACCGTCGACCTGCACGCCGGACAGATCCAGGGGTTCTTCAACATCCCCGTCGACGAGCTGACCGCGCTCTACATCATCGGCCGCCACTTCAAGCAGCGCGACCTCTCCCACACCACCGTCCTCGCGACGGACGTCGGCGGGGCCAAGCGGGCGCGCGATCTCGCCCGCCTGCTCGATGCGCCGCTTGCCGTCCTGGACAAGGAACGCATGGGCAACGAGGAGCGGATCTCCTCGATGGCGCTCATCGGCGACGTCGAAGGGCGCGACGTCATCATCCCGGACGACGAGATCCTCACGGGAGGGACGATCATCGCGGCCGCGCGGGTCGCCCGCGAGCACGGGGTCAGGAGCGTCACCACGACCTGCGTCCACCCGATCCTGTCCGACCGGGCGGTCGAGAAGATCTGCGACGACGGCCTCATCGAAGAGCTCGTCGTGACCGACACGATCCCGCTGCCGCCCCACAAGCAGCGCGACAAGATCACCGTGCTCTCCGTTGCCCCCCTCCTGGGCGACGCCATCACCCGCATCCACACCGGCGAAGGCGTCAGCGACCTCTTCCGCTAGCTGTTAGGTGTCACCCAACACCTAAAGGTTACGTTGCCTTCGCTCGAGCAGCATCGACTGGCGCCAGGCGAAGCCGCTCCTCGCCGACCACCCGGCCGTCCAGCATCCGGGCGATGCGGTCGGCGCGCGCGGCGATCTCCATGGCGTGCGTCACCATCACGATCGTCAGGCCCCGCTCCGTACGCAGCCGCTCCAGCAGCGCCAGCACGTGCTCGCCGGCCTTCGAGTCAAGGCTGCCGGTCGGCTCGTCCGCCAGCAGGATCGGCGGCTCGTTCGCCAGCGCCCGCGCGATGGCCACGCGCTGACGCTCTCCGCCCGAAAGCTGCGTCGGCCGCTGTCGCCCCTTCCCCATCAGCCCCACCAGCTCCAGCAGCGCCTCGGCGCGCGCCTTTCGCTCCCGCGCACCCAGCTTGACCTCGAACATGGGCACCTGAACGTTCTCGCTCGCCGTCAGCGTCGGCAGCAGGTTGTGCATCTGGAAGATCAGCCCCACGTCGTGCCCGCGCACGTGGTCCAGATGCCGCTCGCGCGCCAGCTCGTGCCCGTTCACCATCACCGAGCCCTCATCCGGCCGGTCGAGCGCCGCGATGATGTGCAGCAGCGTCGACTTCCCGCATCCCGATGGCCCCACGATCGCCACGAACTCGCCCGGATCGACCACCAGGTCCGCTCCCTGCAGCGCCGGGATGAGGCCGCCCTCGAACCTCTTCACCAGACCGCGCGCCTCGATGATGTGGCCGCTACTCATGCCGCAGCGCCTCCATCGGCACCAGCCGCAGCGCCCGGATCGCCGGGTACGCGGCGCCCACCAGGGCCACCACCAGCGCCACGATGAGCCCCCGCACGAAGATGTCCGACGTGTACTGCGGTGTCAGCAGCGACTGCACCGCCGGGATCAACAGCACCGCGCGCGACGCCGCCACACCCGCCAGTCCCCCCACCACGGCCGCGATCGCGCACAGGATCAGCGATTCGCCGACGATCATCCGCAACACGCGGTTGTCGCTCCACCCCACCGCCCGCAGGATCCCGATCTCGCGCGTGCGTTCGTACACCGACATCACCATCGTGTTCATCACACCAATCGCGCCGATGCCGACGGCGAGCGCCGATACCGCCAGGTTCAGCGCGTCCATGATCTCGATCCCCTGGTCCACGCGGGAGTACTCGGAGACGTTGGCCACCGTCGTCAGGAGTGCGAAGTCCTCGCGGATCCCCGTTGCCACTGCCTCAGGGTCGGCGCCTTCGGCCACCCGCACGTAGACGAACGTCACCACACCCGCCTTGTTCGCCATCTCCTGCACCGTCGCCAGCGGCGCGATGGCCCCGCTGTCCTGCCACAGGTTCCGCGACTTGAACAGGCCGGCCACGTGGAACGTCCGGTCATCGATCTCGACGGTGTCGCCGACGACCGCATCAAGGTCGCTGGATGCGTGCGTGCCCAGGAGGATCTCATCACTGGCGCCAGCCGCATACAGCGTTCCCTCCCGCAGGTCGATTCCCGCCGCCTCTACGTCCGCCGCCGTCATCCCCACCGTCACGAAGTAAGGATTGCCGCCGACCTTGGACAGCCGCAGGAGCACGCCCAGCGTGCCAGCGACCCCGGGATAGCCGGCGAGCGCCGCCTGGTCTTCCTCCGCGACGTTGCTGAACGAGAGATCCGACGCCCCCTTCTCCGCCACGATGAAGTCGGACCCGTACGCCGTCAGGATCTGGCCCGCCGTCTGCTTCATCCCCCCGACGACGGACCCCAGCGCCACCACCGTCGCGATGCCCAGCCCGATGCCCACCACCGTCAGCGACGTGCGAATGCGCTGCCGCAGCAGGTTCTTCA
>DATECV010000038.1:0-2828 GCA_035286725.1 Dehalococcoidia bacterium
TGGACAGTGTAGGTAACGCGTCCGGTTTGTGCCCGGCGTGATGCGAGGAGTGGATTACGCGGGCCGTCGTCCGGTCGCGCGCGGCTTCCCGTACCGCATCGCGCCGATAGCCATCGTCGACTCGAACGTCTCCTCGCCACCGACCGCGAGCGCCAGCACAGCAAGCCACAGGATCTGCCCCATCCACGCCAGGGCCAGCGCCGCGATGGCGAGCCCGATGATCCAGATGCGGAACGCCTGCATCATTGCCAGCGACTTCGCCGGATCGGACGCCGGAAGGCGGAGGGTCACGCCCCATCGCCGCAGTCCGGCCACGGTGACGCCGCCCCCGCCCAGCAGTAGAGCCGTCGCCGGATAGAACCTGTGTGCGGACTCGAACAGCGCTTCCATCAGTTCGATCGTAGCGCGGCCGGGTAGAGGATCCGGGATCCATTTCGGACGAGGTACAGGGTGCCGCTGCGGTCAGTTCAGTGCGATGATCGCCGCCGCCAGCAGCATGCCCTGCGCGGCGATCGCGGCCAGCAGCAGCACGTAGCCGACCATGCGCTCCCAGGCGTGCGCCGCGAACCCGAGGCCCAGGTTCAGCAGCAGGATCCCGATGCCGGTCAGCGGCAGCTTCAACAGCTCGCTCTTGTCCCCGACCCGCGTGACGCCGTTGAGTTGCGGGAACGACAGCGCGATGCTCTGCGGCAGGTCCGGATACTGCTGGTACACGTAGCCGAACATCGCGAAGAACGTGGCGAACGCCGCCAGGGCCAGCACCTGGGCCGTGCGGTCCTCCCAGAACGGCTGCGCGGCCAAGTAGAGCCGGTCCGGCGCCTGCGCGACGGCCACCAGCGATCCTGCCCGCTGCTGGGCCTGCACGGCCTCCGCGAACGCCACCTCGTCGTGCACGGAGATCGCGTACGACTGCGACGGCGTCACGATGTACAACAGGTCCTCCGGAGACCGGTGCGTCGAGTAGAACAGCGTGTTGCCGACCCCGCCCTCGATCTCTGATCGGCCCACGTGGTGACCCAGCCAGCTCACGCCCGCGATGTGCGGGTTCGAAAGCTCGCGCCCGGGCACCAGCCGCTCGATCTGCGAGATCGGCACGAGCTGGCGGATGTCGCCCCACGTGATCGTCAGCGCGTTCCGGTCCAGCGTGTATCGCAACGTGCCCAGGCTGTACGTCCAGTACACGAACAGCACGCCGATGAAGAAGAACACCGTCGCCACGGCATAGAGCGCGATGATTCCCCAGGACACCTCGTGCGTGAACCCGCGGGCGACCAGCGCCAGCGTAACCACGAAGCACCACGCGGCAAGCCCGCTGCCGACGAGCGTCCCGAGCGCCCGGGGTGGTTTGAACTCCATCAGGCCTTGGCTCGCGCTCCTGCTCCGACAGCCGCGGCTTCTTCGACCGGCTTCACGCCGCGCAACCAGTGCGCGTACTTCGCGTTCCGGCCCCGGATGATGTCGAAGAACAGGTCTTGCAGCTTCTTGGTGATCGGGCCGACGTTGCCCGTGCCCACCGTGCGACGGTCGACTTCGCCCACGGGCGAGATGTGGGCCGCCGTGCCGGTCAGGAACACTTCGTCCGCCACGTACAGCTCCGAGCGGTCGATCGTCCGCTCGATGACCTGGAGGCCAAGCTCGTCCCGCGCCAGCTCGAACACGGAGTCCAGCGTGATGCCCTCTAGCACGTTGTCGCTCCGTGCCGGTGTAATGAGCCGTCCGTGCCGGATCATCACCAGGTTCTCGCCCGAGCCCTCGGAGACGTGCCCGTCGTCGTTGAGCATGATGGCTTCGTCGTACCCGTTCTCGACGGCCTCGGTCTTCGCCAGCGCGGAGTTCACGTACAGACCGTTCACCTTCGCCCGCGCCGGGATCGACGTATCCGGCACGCGCCGCCACGTGGACGTCTGGCAGCGCAGCCCCGCGTACGGGTCCAGGTAGTTCCCGAACGGGATCGCGAAGCACATGAAGTCGTCGGCTACGCCGTCGAGCTTCGGCCCGATGACCTCGCCGCTCTTGTAGGCGATCGGCCGGATGTAGGTGTCCTCGTGGTAGCCCGCCTGCGCCACCACCTGCGCCGTAATGTCGCTCAGCTCCTCCGGCGACTCCGGCAGCCCGATGTGCATGATGTGCGCCGACTGCTTCAGCCGCTGGAAGTGCTCGATCGGGCGGAAGATCAGCGTCTCGCTGCGCTCGTCCGACCAGTTGCCGCGGACGCCCTCGAACACCGCCGTCCCGTACAGGAAGGCGTGCGTCATTACCGGCAGCCTCGCCTCCTCCAGCGGGACAAAACGCTTCTGGAGGTAACAAAACGGCCTGGGCATTTCGCAGTCCTTTCTATTGGGGAATGCGGTGAGTATAGGCCCAAGCCGCCACTCCGCGCTACCCGTTGCGGCTCCCTCGGTTCGAGGCTATCTTCGGTTACCCGCACCATCTGCTGGCAAAGCGCGGGCGTTCGGCCCACAGGGCAGGGGGAACTCGTGTCCGACAACACCATCCGCATCGGGAACGTCGAGATCACGGCCGTGGCCGATGCGTCCGGGCTCACAGCGCCGTGCAACCTGATGTTCCCCAACGTCGATGCGACAGCGTGGCAGCCGCACCGCGAGTTCTTGTCCGGCGACGGCTCGAGCATGAACCTCAGCATCACGTCGTATCTGGTGCGCAGCAGCGGCAAGACGATCATCATCGATACCGGCATCGGAGCGAAGGATCGGCCGTTCTTCCCCAACGGTCCCCTGCCCGACGCGCTCGCCGAGATCGGCGTCACCCCCGACTCGATCGACATCGTCGCCAACACCCACATCCACATCGACCACGTCGGCTGGCAC
>DATECV010000039.1:0-7369 GCA_035286725.1 Dehalococcoidia bacterium
CGCCCTCCTGCGCGACGGCCAGGCGTGGATCGCCAACGTCGGCGACAGTCGCGCCTACCTGGTGCAGGACGGCGCCGCCCGGCAGCTGACGCGGGATCATTCGCTCGTGGCCGAACGCGTGCGCGAAGGCGATCTCACCGAAGAGGAGGCGAAACAGAGTCGCGCCCGCCACGTCATCACCCGCAGCGTTGGTTCCGAAGAAGACCTCGACGTCGATACGTACGGACCGCTGACCCTCCCCGGCGGGTGCAGCCTCCTGCTCTGCTCAGACGGACTCTACGACGTGGTTGGCGCGAGTGAGATTGCGTCCGTCGCGTCGGGCGCGCCCCCGGAGGTCGCCGCGCGGGATCTCATCGAGCTCGCGAACGAGCACGGAGGCCCCGACAACATCTCGGTCGTGATCTACCAGGAAGAGGGCAACGGCCTTGGCCCGAGCGATCGACAACAGACCACGTCGCTCCAACCCCCCGGGCGCTATGCCATCGCCGGAATCACGACGGCCATCGCGCTCGTGACGACGGCGTTGTGGTTCGCCATCGCTGGCGGCTGGCAGGCACTCGCCGCCTTCTAGCTCAGCCCGAAGTCCTGCATGATGCGCGCGCGGTCCGCGTCCAGCCCCGGCGCCGGTGCCCGTGTCGTGCTGTCCTCGAACGCCGGCATCTTGATCGGGTTCCCCGCCATGCGCAGAGCCCCGATCGCCGGATCATCCGCCGTCACCACCATGCGTCGCGCCGCGATCTGGGCGTCGGCCAGCACCTGCGCCACATCCTGGATTGGGCCGCACGGAATCCCCGCCGGCTCCAGCACGCCCAGCCAGTGCGCCGTCGTCCCGGTGCTCAGAGCGTCCTCCAGTTCGGCCTTCAGGTCCGCGCAATGGCGGGTCCGCAGGTCATTCGAGGCGAAGCGCGGGTCCGCTGCCAGCTCGCCCCGCCCAAGCGTCTCGCAGAGCCGCGCGAACAGGCCGTCGTTGCCTGCGGCGATGACCAGGTGCCCGTCCACTGTGGCGAACGCCTCGAACGGCGTAATCGAAGGGTGGCGCGAACCTATCGGTCCCGGCACTGTGCCAGTGGCGGCGTAGCGGGCGATGGCGTTCTCCAGGATCGCGAGCTGGCAGTCCATCATCCCCACGTCGATCATCAACCCCTGGCCGGTCTGCGCTCGATGATAGAGCGCCGCGTTCACGCCTACAGCCGTGAACAGGCCTGCGGCGATGTCGCCGATCGACGTCCCGACGCGTGTTGGAGGCCCGCCCGGATGCCCCGTCAGACTCATGATGCCGCCCATCGCCTGGACGACCATGTCGTACGCCGGCCGCGAAGCGTACGGCCCCGTCTGGCCGAATCCGGACGTCGCCGCGTAGATCAGTCGCGGGAACCGTTCGTGAAGCCGTTCCCACCCGTATCCCAGCTTCTCCAGCGTGCCCCCGCGATAGTTCTCGATCAGGATGTCGGCTCGTGCCAGCAATCCGTCGAACAGCTGCCGGTCCTCGTCGCGTTTGAGGTCCAGCGCGATGCTCTCTTTCCCGCGGTTCAGCGACATGAAGTACGCCGAGCGGTTCCCGACGAACGGCCCGATCTGGCGCGCGTCGTCCCCCCGTCCCGGCATCTCGACCTTGATGACCCGCGCTCCCAGGTCGGCCAGGATCATCGTGCAATACGGGCCCGCCAGCACCCGAGTCAGGTCGATTACGGTCACACCCGAGAGTGGCCCGTCTCCCATGCGTCCCTCCTGGATCCCGCAACGTCGCGACACAGTACCGAGATCGCTGAGTAGGGGTAAGCGCCCCTGCCATGATGGCGAGTGGCAGGGGCGCTTAAGGGGACGCCTTGTCAGATGAGATGGTCGCGCGTGGCCAGCAGCACGGCCTCGGCCCGGTTCTTCGCCTGGAGCTTCGAGAGAATCGAGCTCAGGTAGTCCTTCACCGTGTGCGGGCTGAGGAACAGCGTGGACGCGATGCTCTTGTTCGTCAGCCCGTGCCCCACCAGCGCGAGGATCTTGCGCTCCTGGCCCGTCAGCCCGCTTCGCTGGGGCGTCCGCCTGCGGAGGGTTCGGGCGACCGCGTCGGCCACCGTCGTGTCGAAGACCAGCTCGCCTCGCATGACGGTGCGGATGGCCTGCGGCAGGTCCGTCGTTTCCGAGCCCTTCAGCAGATATCCGCTTGCCCCCGCCTCCAGGGCGTTCGCCAGCGTCAGCTCGTCCCAGTATGCGCTCAGAATCAATACACGCGTGTTGGGCGCGACGGCTCGCAACTGACGGCACAGCTCCACACCGTTCCCCTCACCCATCCGCACGTCCACCGTCACCACGTCGGGTGAAAGAGCCTCCGCGGAGTTGATCGCGTCTCCCATGCAGCCCGTCTCCGCCACAACCTGCATGTCGTCGCTCCGATTCACGACCGCCGTGATGCCATATCGGACGATCGGGTGGTCGTCCACGATCATGACATCGATGACCTTGCTCACCATCTCCTGTGCCTCGGTTCTCGGTCCATCAAGGCCGGTCTGGAGCGTCTCGCGTCGGCGCCTCCTCCGGCATCCTTGCCCGTTGCGTCCAGTACTCCGCCAACCTGCGGATAACGGCCTGGAAAACCGCCCACTCCGCCGGCTTCGTCAAATAGCTGTTCGCGCCCAGCCGGTAGCTCTCTTTCATCTCCTCCGGTCTGGCCGAGGTGCTCAGTACCACGACGGGCGTGTTCCTCATCCGCGAGCTCGCGCGAATGTGCTTCAGCACGTCGCCGCCGTTCAGCCCCGGCAGGTGGTAGTCCAGTAGCACCAGGTCGACGATCGCACCTTCGCCGCCTGTGCCTTCCTCTCCGAACAGGTAGCGCAGCGCCGACTCGCCATCGGCCCGCACCTCCAGCTCGTATTCAATGTCCGCGCGCTCCAGGGCGCGGCGTGTGAGTTCTGCGTGATCACGGTTGTCCTCGACGAGAAGAATGGTGGGTCGTCTCAACGGCGTCCTCACATGCTTGCTGTCTGATCTGCTGAGCGCCCTCATCCGTGATTGCGCCGGCCCATGCCGGTAACGTGAAATGGAATGTGCTGCCCCTCCCGGCAGCCCCTTCGATCCAGATGCGTCCGTCGAATGCCTCTACTGCTCTCTTGACGATAGAGAGCCCCGCTCCCGTGCCGGAGTACCCGTCATCCGGGTGCAGGCGTTCGAAGAGCCCGAAGGCCCGTTCGTGCTCCGCCTCCGCCATGCCGATGCCGTTGTCCTTCACGAAGAGCCATGCGAAGCCGTCGATGATGCCTTCGCAGCCCACGACAATAGCGGGCCGCTTGCTGGCGTTGAACTTGATCGCGTTGTCGATGAGATTCCGGTAGATCTGCTGCACCCGCATCGTGTCGGCAGCCACGTCCGGCAGGTCGGGCTGTACGGTGACGATGGCCCCGCGGCGCTCGATGCTCGTGTGCAGCTCGTTCTCGGTAACGATCAGCACCGAATGGTGCAAGCCGACCCGTTCCGCCGTGGCTGGTCGGGCTGCGCGCGACATGTCCAGCAGGTCGTCGATCAACTTGCCCATATGCCGGCCCGCGTCAACCAGCCGCCTCAGGTACTCCTGCGAGCGCTCGTCGATCGTCGGCGAAAGGTCCTCCAGCAGGCACTCCCCAAGGGCGGTGATCGTGAACAGCGGCCCCTTCAGGTCGTGCGAGATCGTGTACGTCAGCATCTCGAGGTCCGCGAGACATGGGCGGCCGCCGGCTGCGGCAGGATGTTTGCCGTTTATCGCGCGGGCCGAACGAACGGGAAGCCTCATGTGCCCTCACGCGGCCGCCCTGCGCCCCGCGTCTAAGAAGCATTGGCGCCGGCCTCGGGCCCTCACATAAGCACACCCCCGCGGAAACGCGCCCCGAGATCGCTCTGTGACGCAAACGCGCCGTGACTGTGATGGATTGGTGCTTCTCCGTGACTGGCTGCCCCGTCGATTGGGGGGTCGGAACTTCCCCCGTCCGGCCGTCCGAACGGCGTGTTGATCACTCCGATGATGTTCGTGGCCGTGAGGGAAGACGCGCCGTCATCAGGCGCAGACGCCTGCGGGAAAGGGATGATGTTCCATGCTGACGACGGAAACGAATCAGAACGAAACCGGAACGCCTGTGTGTTCGCCCGGCGGGGCGGCAGCAACGTTGCCGCCGGCCGACGGCCCGGCCCGCATCGAGGCCGGTGAACCGCTCGGCCGCCAACTCCTCCTCGCTGGCGTGCCCCTTGGCGAGGTTGAGGCCGTCATGCGCCGGCTCGATGCTCGCGCCGGCCGGCGCCGCCCCCTGCCTGCCCTGGTCCACCGGATTGAAGCGGAGATCGATCGCTTTCACGGTCGCACGATCGTCGATGATGTGCGATTCCTGGCGCTGGCCGCCGTGCGGGTGTGGATTCGAGGCGACGCCGACGTCGAAAGCTGGCATCTCCTGTGCGCGCATGGCATCACCCGGTCCGGTGATCAGCGGTTGGTCGATTTCCGGCTCGTCCCGGGCGAGAACGTGTCCGCCTGGACCGCGTTCCTCGCCATGCTCGACAGGCGCGGCCTGCGGGGCGGTGATCTGGACCTGGTAACCACCGATGCGCGGAGTCCCGTGCGTGCGGCGCTCGATGTCGTTTGGCCCGGCGTCCGGAGGCAGGCGTGTTGGAGCGGACTGCTCCTCCACCTGCGCCTGCTCCAGCGAGAGTACGGATCCACCGCCTGTATCAATGAGCTCGCCGATGTCATGTGTGCGTGCGATGCTACCGCCGCGCTGGCCGAGCTGTCTCGCTGGGCGCGCAAGTGGCGTGCCGAAGCGCCCGCCGCTGTTGACTACGCGCGGCGCCATGCCGATGAGCTGCTCGCGCTCTTCGACTACCCGGTCCGCCTCCGCGAAGGGATCCAATCGGTCGATCCGCTCCGCAGGCTGCTGCAAGGCGTTCGAGCCCGCGCGAACCTGATGGTCACCTTCGAGAATCCGTCCAGCTGTGAGCGCGTCGTCTACGGAATCGCGCAAAGCACGGACTCCGGCGGCCGCGTGCTGGCGCTGAACCTGGGGAAGGAGCCCTCAATGGATGCGGCGACCGCGGTCGCGGGCCCGGTACCTGTAGCCGGGCGTTGCTTCGACGGTGCGGGCTACGTCGATGACGTCGGCGACACCGCTCATATCCCATGTGTCACGCCCAGCCTCGTCGGATCGAGATGAGAATGCCCGTGCCGTCGATGTCTCCCGGCCGCCGCTGGCGCCGGCAATCCGCCGATCGAATCCAGGGCCGGAACGCAGGACGCGCCCCGGCCTTCGGTCTCTATCCTGACATGGTCCTGCGATCGCCGGGCGCCGCCGGGCGCACAGGTCCATCGTCGCGCGCTGTCAACCCGTCAGACAGCCACGCGCACCGCTGTGGTGACGAGAAACCGGTATCCGACGCCTCCGATCGTCTGGATCGAGATGTCATCCCGCCCATCGATCGTCAGCCGCTGGCGCAGCCGGCTCATGGCCACGCGGAGCACGTGGTGCGAGCCCACATATCGCAGACCCCACACCCTCGTCAGGATGTCGTCGTGCGTGACGACCCGGTTCGGGTGCCGCACCAGGTAGGCCAGCAGCCGGAACTCAATCCGCGAGAGGTTGATCTCCCGCCCATCCAGCGTGGCGATGTGCTGCGCTTCATCGATGACCAGCGGGCCCGCGACGATCTGGCCGCTGTCCCGGTCCGCGGCATCCGCGCGGCGCAGGATCGCCTTTACGCGTGCCGCCAGCTCCGCCGCCCCGAACGGCTTCCGCACGTAGTCGTCCGCGCCCGCCTCGAACGCCCGGGTCGCCGACGCTTCGTCGTCCAGTGCCGTGAGCATGATGATCGGTACTCGCGATGTCTTGCGCAGCGCCCGGCATACGGCGAATCCATCCATGTCCGGCATCCTCACGTCGAGAATGATGAGATCCGGCCGCACTTCCTCGAAGCGCAGCAGGACCGCCGCGCCGGAAGGCGACACCACGACGGTGAAGCCCTCCATCTCGAGGATCCGCGAGACCACCGCGGCGACCGTCGGATCGTCGTCGGCCACCAGGATCGTCTCGTGACGCAGGCGTGCTGCTTGTTCGATGCGGATTGGTTCGGCCCTGTCCATGATGCCCTCAGTCCGGTGTCGCTGTGCAATTCCGTTTGCACCGGTGTGGCGACTCCGAGCCATCATCCGCTCCTGAGAGGAAGGATATCAAGCCGTGACGCACAGCTTCACACCTGTTGTGACGTAGTTGTGACGCGACGGACACGGGCTTGATATGCACAGAAGGGGAGCGTGATGTCCATGAGACGGTTTCCTGCCGATCCTCGTAGTGTGCGCATCGCCGCGCGAATGCGTCGTGGAGGATCACTAATGACGCACTACGACTACGCTGCGGATGTTGGAAGAAGCGCGGGCGCCGCGGTGTCACTGGCCGACGCCCAGTTGAAGCGTGACTCCCTTCGCTTTCGTGCCGCCGCCGTCGTGCTGCTTCTCACTATCGCGCTCACCATCGCCTGGATCGTGCCCTGGATCCCGTTTGGCATGCGCCAGGAGGACTACGACGCCCGCACAGCCGCCGGCATCGCACTGGTCGCGCTCCTTGGCCTTGGCGTGACCGCCTTCGCCGTTCGCTGGACGCCGATGCTCCAACAGGAGCCCCTCTCGGAGTTCATCAAGGCCCTCATGGGCCAGTCCATGCTCGTCCGTGGCAGGGCGCGCTTCCTCCGGCGGCTGGAGACGCAGTGCGAGCGCGCGAGGAACGAGCGCGGCTCGGGGTTCTCACTCCTCGTCCTGGACCTTCCCGGCGTCGACCGCGAAAGGCCCGAAGATGAAGCCCGTTTCTCCGGCTGGCTTGCCTCATTTCAAGGAGTCGTGCGGGCGGATGACGTCGTCGGCGATTCCGGTTCAGGCGAAATCTGGCTGCTGCTGCAGGCGTCTGGCCCCGAGGGATGCCTCGGCGTCGCCGATCGGATTCGCACCAACGCGCCGGGCGCCACGACTGGCACGAGACAGTTACCGGACTTTGGGATCGGCTACAGCACCTTCGGCCTCGACGGTCGCGATCCCGAGACGCTGTTTCGCGTGGCGCGCCTCGCCGCCCAGCGATCCGAGATCGCCATGGAGGCCGCCTGAGCGCCCCGAAGCTCGCGCTCCCTACGTCGATGCCCTGTACAGCAGCGCCCGGATGTCCTCGACGACAGGCGTGCCGTCGAGGCGGACGTGCCGCGGGTTGAAGTCCTCGTGGTGTACCGTCACGTACAGATCGTCCGGAGCCACGTCGACCGGCAGCGCCAGGCCGCACGTCCCGCCTGAGTCCGTCGTGGCCCGGGCGAGCACCTTCGCGCCGTGCGCGCTCAGCGTGACGTCGGCGCCTCGCACGGGTGGCCGTTCGCCCGAGGCGTCGGC
>DATECV010000040.1:0-17361 GCA_035286725.1 Dehalococcoidia bacterium
TCGACGAACGGCCAGCCGCCTGATCGACAGGATCCGTCAGCCCAGCACCGTGCGTGTCCAGAAGTCCGCAAACCCCGCCGCATCCACCCCGGTGACCACCTCCGCCTCGACGCCGGCCGCCGGGTCCACGAATGTCCGCACCACTCCCTGGTGCATGGCGACGGTGACGGGCATGCGCTCCGTCCGCACGTAGCGGCGGCCATCATCGGTCAGGCAGGCGACGGTGAGCGGGTCGTGCAACAGGCACACGTGGTCCGCCGGGATCATCTCCAGGTTGCGCCGCCGCGGACGGTTTGCCCAGATGTCGATCTGGCGCGCCAGCTCGCGGCAGAAGGCGTCGCCGGCCTGGAGCCGTTCGAGGTGTGGCGACTTCAGCCACGATCCAAACGTCACGTCGCAGGGCACGTACAGCGCCGGGATGCCGGCATTCAGCGCGCGCAGCGATGCCTGCTGGTCGACGTTCAGGTTATGGTCGACGTCCGGTGGCAGGTCGATGTCAAAGAACTTGATCGGTGCGAACACCCCGCCCATCACCGCCAGCCGCGCCACGTCGTCCGAGAACGAGGGGTCGCGCTCCAGTGCCGCCGCCACGTTCGACTGCATGCCCACCGTGCAGACCTCGAACCGGTTCTCCGCGCACTCCTCCAGCAGCAGCGTCACCCCGTCGCGCTCGGACAGCTCCAGCTCGTCCGTCCACGGGCCCAGCATCTCATCTTCGTGCCCCGCCTCCGACCGCCGCTGCGGGTGCTCGTCGCCGCGGATCCCCGCCGCCACCTCGATGTCGTCGCGGCCCGCCAGCGCCAGCAGCTTCTTCGCGATCCGCGCGCGCCGCACCGTATCGCCCGAGACCGTCGTCACCGCCCGCAGATCCAGCTCCGGGTGCCGCACGGCGAAGGCGATCGCCAGCGCGTCGTCGACGTCAGTCCCTGTGTCCGTATCCAGGATGAACGCAGTCTTAGGCATCTACACCATCTCCACTTCCTCGACGGCGACCACCTGCGTCCCGGCAAGGAAGTTCGCGGCGTCGCGCGCGGCTTCCTGCGCCGCTTCCGACGTGAACGCCGCCCGCATCGCCTCCGGCGAGTCGAACCACATCTCCGCCAGCCCGTCGAACGGCGCCCCGTCGGCCAGCACGTGATTCTGCACATACCGGCGCACGCCCGGCATCCGCGCGCCGATGGGGCCGTGGACGTTGCGCCAGTACCGGCGGAACTCCTCCCGCGACAGATCCGCCTTTTTCTGAAGCACCACCAGCACCTTCGTCATGCATCCTCCGCCGGAGCTAGCATCTGACACCGCGAGCGGAGATCATGGTACGCCGGAGCCAGCGCACACGATAGCCGGTGTACTCGTCCGGTACATGTCGCTACAGCGGCCTCCTTTCGGTGGTAGGATAGGGATTGGGTAGAGGAGAACGGGCGACGGCCGTGGGGCTGGCGTCCGTTTTCTGTCTCTGGCGCTCCTGGAGCCAGGCCAGGGGCGTGATCTGGCCCAGTGCTTGGTGCGGCCGGACGGTGTTGTAGACCTCCTCGTGGGCGAGCAGCAGGGCACGGTACTCGGTGATCGTGTCAGGCACGTCGACCAGCTCGTAGAACTCCTCCTTGTGTGTGCGCTGGGCCCGTTCCACGCACCCATTGAGCTTGGGAGAGCGCGGCGGCAGGACGAAGAGGTCGATCCCGCGCTCCTGGCAGAGCTGCTCGAACTCCGCCTTGAACTCGCTGCCCCCGTCGACCTGGATCGCCCGCACGGGGTACGGCGACCGGGTGATCAGCGTGTCCAGGAAGCGCGCCGCGGCGCTGGCCGTCGCCCGGTCGTAGAGATCGACGACGTCCCACTTGCTGATCACGTCCCGCCCGCTGAAGTGCTTGTAGGTCTTGCCGGGGAGCGGACGCACATCGGAGGAGTCGACCTGGACCAGGTCGCCGGGGGCCGCCGGCAGATACGATGCCGGCTTCCGCACGGCATACGGCCGCGGGCGGTGCGGGCGCACGATGCAGGGGTCGCGCAGGGAGGCTTCGCGCAGTGCGCCACGTTGCTTGAGGCGCCGCAGGATGCGTCCCACCATCGACACCGAGACCTTCCAGTCCTGCTCGTGGAGGAGGGGCGCCAGCTTGTCCTTGCCCCAGCGCGGGTACTGCTCGCGCAGCCGCAAGACGGCCTGCTCCAGCTCACGCGACCAGGTGGGCTGCCGCAGGCGGTGCGGCCGGCGGCTCCGCTCCTCGAGTGCCAACGGGCCCCCCTTCCGATAGCGGGCTCGCCACAGCAGGAACGTCGAGGTGCTCATCCCGAAGCGCTCACAGGTGACCCGCACGGCGCCGCCGTGCACCTCCGACCAGCGGAGGATGCGCAGCCGTCCCTGCGCCGCTTTCGACAGGCGTTGCTCCTGCCGGACCTCGTGGACCGCCCCGGGCAGCACGCGGCGCACCCGCCCCGACCCGGGCAGGATCTCCCCCTTCAGCGTCATAGGCACCCCCGTCTTCGGCCATCCCCGCCGTGACTTCATGCCTATTCTGCCGTAGCGGTATCTATCTGGACGAGATCAGCCGGAATGGAGCACCCCATGGACTTCTTCGATGTCGCCACGACCACGCGCGCGATGCGCCGTCTGCACTCGGACCCCGTGCCCGACGAGGACCTCTGGACCATCCTCGAGACCGCTGTCATGGCGGCCAGCGGCGGGAACACCCAGCCCTGGGGCTTCGTCGTCGTCCGCGACGCCGAATCGAAGAAGAAGATCGCCGCCTGGTACCTGGATGCCTGGCAGAAGACATACGGGCCCGCGCGAGAGCAGATGCGCGCCAATCCACGCATGGTGAAGACCTACAACTCCGCCGACCACCTCGCGAACAATCTGGCCGAGGTCCCGGTGCTCATCCTGGTGACGTCGCGGAAGGACAACTATCGCAACGGCCCCATCGCCGGCGCCTCGATCTATCCCGCCGTCCAGAATCTCATGCTCGCCGCGCGCGCCCTGGGCTACGGAACCACGCTCACCACGCTCCACAAGCTGCACGACGCCGAGGTGAAGGAGCTGCTGGGCCTGCCCGAGGACCAGGAGACGATGGCGCTCATCCCCCTCGGCAGACCGAAGGGCAAGTTCGGCCGCCCGCCGCGCCAGCCGGCGGAGCGCGTCGTCTACTGGGAGAAATGGGGCGAAACGCGCGCGAAATGAGCAGCGGCCGCCCACGGTTGACGCCGCTGCGCGCAATCTCCGTCACCATTCGCCCGCGCCGCAATTGGTTTGCTACTGTGTAAGTGCGAGGGTGGCTGGGAGAGATGTGGTGGCGCGGCCTTATCGACTCGGGAAACGTGCGCTGGGTGTGGCCGCCACCCGCCAGCGGATCATGGACGCGACCCGCGTATTGATCGAGCGCGGCGGCCTCGATACCGCGAACATCCAGGCGATCGCGAAGCTCGCAGGCGTGACGCGCCCCACCGTCTATCAGCAGTTCGGCTCCCTCCAGGAACTCCTCCTCGCCGTCACCAACGAAGCACTCGACAACGCCGACGTGCGGGCGGTGCGCAAGGCCCTGCAATTGCCCGACGCGGGCAAGGCCGTGCGCGGGATGCTGCGCGCCTCGTGCAAGTTCTGGAACTCGGAGTTCGTCCTCTTCAGCCGCATCAAGGGCCTCGCCCTCATCGACGACGCCGCGCGCCACGTCGACGACATCAAGGAGCAGGTGCGCCGCGGCCACGTCGAGAACATCGTGGGCCGCCTGTCGAACCAGGGGCTCCTGAAGAAGGGGCTCAGCCGCAGGGACGCCGCCGATCGCCTCTACCTCCTCTGCAGCTTCGAGGTGTTCGAGCGCCTCCGCCGGGCCGGCCACTCCGCCGACGCTATCGCCGCCAGACTCATCGACCTGGCCGACGAGACCATCCTCGCGTAGCCAGCCCTCGATGGCGACTCGTCTACGCGAAGGACATCCCCGAAAAGCGATGGGAGATCATCGATGCCTTTCCCGGCCGCGAGGTCTACATCCCGACCTACCTGGAGCATCCGCAGCTCGAACCGTTGTTCGAGGGATCGGGAGAGTAGCCGGCAGCCTTATACGGCTTTCGCGGCGCGCCAGCTCAGATAGCCGTCCGCCAGCTCGACCAGCCGCGCGCGCCCGAAGCTGCCGTCGTGGCCGCCGTGTACCACCGTCACCGGCAGCTCCCGCAAACGGTGCATCGTGCCGATGTAGTCCGGGATGTTCGACTCCGGCAGGAAGTCGTACAGCGGGCCGTCGTAGATCGCGTCGCCGGAGAACAGCGTGCCCGTGCGCTGGTCCCACAGCCCGATGCTGCCCGGTGTGTGCCCGGGCAGATGGATCACCATGAACGCGCGGTCGCCCAGGTCCACCACGTCGCCCTCGCCGACGATCGCCGTCGGCGGCGCCGGGTGAACCTTGTACTGCCGTGGGTCGAAGCCCTCGTACGGGTACGCGTCGATAAGCTCCGGGCCGGCGGGGTTCCCCTCCGACTCCATGAACTTCACGAACTCCTCCGGATAGTCCGCGGTGATCAGCGAGGCGAACGAGCTGGGCCGCGCGATCTCCTCTGCGTCGGCCGCGTGCGCCAGGCGCACCGGGAACTCGTACAACCCGCCAACATGGTCCGCGTGCCGGTGCGTCGCCACCGCGATCAGTGGCTTGTCCACCAGCTCGCGCAACGCCTCCGCCAGACGGCCGATCCCCATGCCCGCGTCCACCAGCAGGTCGCGGTCCCGGCCGCGTACGTGCCAGATGTTGCTCTGCCATACCGGGTGCAGGTGAGGCTCACGCAGCGATGTAATCGCGTCGTCGACCCGGGTGATCTCGAACCAGCGCTCGGCGATTCGGGTGGTCACTGGATCCCCTTCCCTGGGGCACGTATAAAGCCGCGGGCCAGTCCGGCGGGCACGCGGCGGCGAGTCTCATCGTTCACATATAGTAATCGGCACAAGGAAAGCCTACCCTCAGCGCGAGAATTGACACGATCCTGGCTGCCCGCTGTGGAAATCGTCGTAAGCGAAGGCGCGGATTCGTCAATTGACGCCTGGCCCTCTACGTACCATCACCCGTCGCCAGCGCCATGCGAGCCATCTCCAGGTCGATCCGCCCGTCGTACAGCGCCGTCCCGATGATGGCCCCCTCCAGGTTGTGCTGGCTCAGTGCGATGATGTCCTCCACCGACGTCACGCCCCCCGAGTAGATCAACCTGGCGGGCGACCCCGTCCCCGAAAGCACCTCCAGCAGGTGATGGACCAGCCCGAAGTCCAGGTGCTGCAGCATCCCGTCCCGCGACGTGTCCGTGTAGATGAAGTGGCGCACGCCCCGCCGCGCCATGTCCGCGATGAACGTGTCCACCGGCGTGTCGCTGGTCTCCAGCCAGCCCTTCACCGCCGCCTTGCCGCCCTTCGCGTCCACTGCGACGGCGATCCGCTCCTGGTGCTTCTCCATCGCCTTCTCGATCACGTCCGGCTGCTCCACCGCCAGCGTGCCGATCACCACCCGGTCCGCGCCCGAGTCGATCCAGCGGTGGATGGCGTTGTGATCGCGCACCCCGCCTGCCACCTGCACCGAGACTTCGCCGCGCAGCAAGTTGACGATGCGCCGGATCACCGCGTCGTTGACCGGACGCCCCTCCTTCGCCGCGTCCAGATCCACGATGTGCAGCCGCGAAGCGCCCTGCGCGTGCCAGTGCTGCGCCATCGATACGGGGTCGACGCCGTACACCGTCTCCCGTGCGTAGTCGCCCTGCTGCAGTTGCACGCACTTGCCGCCGCGGATGTCGATGGCCGGGATGATGTCCATGCCTGGATCATAGCGCGAAGGCACCCGTCGCGTGTCCGCCGCAACGGCAACACGGGAGGCGAGATAGCGCCCGCTCGCTGGCAGAGGACGATCGGGATGTTCCCTGGGGCCAAATGGGCGGAGCCCGCGTGCGGCTCAGCCGAGCTGCGCCAGGAAGTTCGCGTACATCTTCAGCCCCATCTCGCCGGACTTCTCCGGGTGGAACTGCGTGGCCACGATGTTGTCCTTCGCCAGGACCGACGCGAACGTGACGCCGTACTCCGTCGTGCCGATCACCACGGATTCGTCCTCGGGTACCGGCACGTACGAGTGTACGAAGTAGAAGTAGGCTTCGTCGGGGATCCCTTCGAAGATGGGGTGGGGCGCCGTCTGGCGCACGTTGTTCCACCCCATGTGCGGCACCTTCTGGCCCGATGGCAGCTTTTGCACCCGCCCCGGGATGATGCCCAGGCACTCGTGCTCTCCGCCCTCTTCGCTCAGCGTCAGCAGCGCCTGCTGGCCCATGCACACGCCCATGAACGGCCGCCCCGCGGCGATGTACTGCCGCACCGGCTCGACCATCCCGGCCGACCGGAGATTGCGCATGGTGTCCGCCGCCGCGCCCACGCCCGGGACGATCACCGCGTCGGCCGCGTCCAGCGCGCGCGGGTCCGCCGACACGTCGGGCTCGTACCCCGCGTGCTGCACGGCGCGCGCCACGCTGCGGAGGTTCCCCGCGCCGTAGTCCACGATGACAACATTGGGTGGCATGGTGCGGCCAGTGTAGCGAACGCGCCCGGCCGCCTCGGGGAGTGCGTCGCCTCAGCGCTCCAGCGCGTACTCCGCCGCCAGCCAGCCTTCCGTGCCGTCCTGGAGATTGATCAGCGGGCCGAGTCCCGCGCGCTCCAACAGCGAGAGCGCGGTCGCGGAACGCTCCCCGTGGCCGCAGTAGGTCAGGATCGGACGGCCGCGCGGCAGCTCCATGAAGCGCGCCGGTATCTGGCCCAGCGGGATGTGTACGGCGCCCGGCAGGTGCCCGCTCTGGTACTCGTCCGGCTCGCGCACGTCCAATGCCGCCGCGCCCTCACGGAGCGCCCGCCTGCCCTCCGTTGCGTTCGCCAGCGGAGCCGCGGCCGTCGGCAGCCCCGCCGCCTCCCATGCCGCCATCCCCCCATCCAGCACGCCCGCGAAGCGTTCGTATCCCACCAGCAGCGACTCGTCCAAGATGCGCTCGAGGGGCGCCTCTCCGGTCACGAAGAGCAGCGCCGCGTCCTCGGGCGCCAGCCAGCCCAACCAGACCGCGTACGCGTCCCGGAAGGCAATGCTCAGCGAGCCCGCGATGTGCCCGCGCAAGTATGCCTCCACGGGGCGCACGTCCACGATCGTCGCGTGCCCGGCCACCGCCTCCACGTCCCGCGCCGAGACCAGGGGTGGCGGCGCGATGTCGCGGCGTAGCGCCGGCCCCGCCTGGTTCACTGCCCGCATCCGCGCGTAGTACGCGGGCACCGCCGGAAACGTCGTGGGGAACCACCGCGCGAACGCCTCCTCGTCCTCGAATGACAGGAGCGGATTCGTCGCGCGCTGCTCGCCCAGCGTCGACGTCCGTTGTCCCCCCGCTCCGGCCGAGCAGAACGATCCGCCACCGTGCGTAGGGTAGAGCCGCGTGTCATCGGCCAGCGCGGAGAACGCCGTCGTCAGGGTGCGGTACTGCGCGCGTGTCAGCGGCTCCGTCATCTCCGGCGCGATGAGGTCCGTCCGCGCGGCCCCGCCCACGATGAGCGATCCCCCGCTGAACAGCGCCTCCGGCCCCGCCTCCGCCCGCACCACGTAGCTCATGTGCTCCGGCGTGTGCCCCGGCGAGGCGACGACCTCCACCTGCAGGCCGTCCAGCGTGAGCTGCTGCGCCCCCGCCACGCCTTGATGGGGAAGGTAGATCTTCGCGTCTCGCGGCACGAACAGCTTCGCCCCGAGCGCCGCCGCCACCTCGTGCGTCCCGGACACGAAGTCCGCGTGGAGGTGCGTCTCCAGCACGGCGCCGATGCGCCATCCGCGCGCCTCCGCAGCGTCGAGGTAGCGCTGGGCCGTCCGGTCCGGGTCGATGAGGACGGCGGACGCCTGCCCGCTCGCGACGAGATACGAGCTGTTGCCCAGCCCTTCGTGTACGAAAGGAATAACGTTCATGGCCCCGTCCCCTTGGATGATGTCGTATCGCTCTTCGGCCGCAGCGCGATGAACGCTACCGCGCCCGATGCGGCGGTCAGCGCTGCCACAGTCTGGATCGCCGCGCCGAAACCGAACAGGTCGGCCAGCAGCCCCGCGGCCAGCGCGCCGCCGACCGCCCCCGCGTCACGCCAGAAGCGGTAGACGCCCAGTGCCGTCGCCCGCTCGCCCGGATGCACGGCGTCCCCGGTGGCTGCCAGCAGCGCTGGATACACCATCGCGGTACCCAGTCCGAGCAGCGCAAGCGCTCCGACCCAGACCGCAAACGTGGTCGAGGTCCCGACGACCACTATGGCGACGGCCTGTACCAGCATACCCCCGACGATCAGTGGCTTCCGCCCGGCGAGATCGCTTGCCCAGCCTGTCAGGAGCTGCAGCCCGCCCCAGACCAGCGGATATGTCGCCGCGAGGATCGCCACCCGGTCCAGCGATGCGCCGTGTGACGCGAAGAACAGCGGGAAGATGCCCCACGCCAACCCATCGTTCAGATTGTTCACGAACCCCGCCTGCGAGATCCCGGCCAGGTGCGTGTCCCGCCACGTCCCCCGCGCGAAACTGCGGCGCAGCGACGTGTCCGCCGTGCCGCGCGTATCGTCCGCCGCCTCGATCGCCACGAACGGCGCCGTGTCGCGGATCAGCAGCACGCTCAGCGCCAGGCCACAGGCGGCGAAAGCGATGCCGAGATACCAGGGTTCCGGACGCAGCCCGTACGCCCCCGCGATCACTCCGGCCGCATAGGCCGCGCCCGCGACGGCCAGGTAGCCGGCAGCCTCGTTCAGCCCCAGCGCCAGGCCACGCCGGCGCGGGCCCACCAGGTCGATCTTCATGTTCACCGTCATCGACCACGCCAGCCCCTGGTTCAGTCCCAGCAGCGCGTTCGCTGCGATCACCCAGCCCCACGCGGGCGCCAGGATGATCGCGAACGGCACCGGGAGCCCAATGAGCCACCCCGCGATCAATATGGATCGGCGCGAGAAGCGCTCCGAAAGCCGCCCCGCGAACAGGTTGGCCAGCGCCTTCGCAAGCCCGAAGGTCGCGATGAACGAGATCGTTACCGTCTTCGAGGCGATGCCGAACTCGTCCCGGGCCAGCACCGGAAGGACGGATCGCTCCAGTCCCACCATGCCGCCGACGAACGCGTTCGTGGCGACCAGCAGCGCGAACTGCTGCCAGTTCGCGCCCAGGCCCAGTGACGGCAGCGCCCGCGTTCGGGCGCCCGTAGCTTGTGTGGAAGCGTCTGCCTTCGCGGCGATCTTCATGCCTGGACGAGGTTTCTCCTGCCGAACAGCATTCCGTACACCAGCGAAGGGATGCAGATGTGCGTTGTGGTGATCAGCCCCGCCGTCGCCACCAGCGCCCCGCCCAGCACGTATCCCGCCGGGTCAAATCCCGCCTGGAACAAGGCGCCCGTCGCCAGCAGCCAGACGCTCGCCATAGCGCACGCGAACCGCCGCGGCGCCCCGTTCCGTGGCAGCTCCGGCGTCCGCGTCAGCCGCCGGATTCCGTAGTTGTAGATGAGGTCGAAGGGGTGGAACGTCAGGACGGCGCCCAGCACCGCGAAGACCATCAGTCCCCAGAGGACCGCCGGCGAGGCGAGCGCCGTCCCCAGTGCCGCGATGGTCGCGCAGAGCCCCGGCGAGAACCGCAGCCAGAGCTGCGTCCTCGCCAGCGCATCGTCCGTCTCGCACCCGTACCCCTGGATGTCCAGCCGCTGGCGCAACGCTGGTGAAAGCTCCACGTCGATTCCTCCTGCTCAGGCGGGCTTCACGCCGGTGAACGACACGCCGCGCGTATCGAACTCGGCCGCGTCCGATTCGTGCTTCGATCCCGAGTAGACGTCGGTCTGCTGTCCCCACCGCAGGCCGGCGAAACCCACCTGCTTCAGCACCCACCCCCACTCGTCCTGCGTCAGCGCCCCCGCGATGCAGTTCGACCACAGCTCGACGTCGTCCTTCGCATCCTGCGGCACGTCCTTGTGTACGACGATGTCGCCCACCTGAAAACGCCCGCCCGGCTTCAGCACACGAAAGACCTCGCGCATCACCGCTTCCTTGTCCGGTGTCAGGTTCAGCACGCCGTTGCTGATGACCACGTCCACGCTGGCGTCGGTCACGGGCAGCTCCTCCAGGAAGCCTTCCCGCACCTCCACGTTCGCCAGGCCCATCGCCGCCGCGCCCGCAGCCGCCTTCGCCCGCATCGCCTGCGTCATGTCGACTGCGATCACGCGCCCCGACGCCCCCACCTTCAGCGCCGCTTGCAGCGTGTCGAAGCCGGCCCCGCACCCCATGTCCACCACCGTCTCGCCCGGCTTGATCTCGCCCATCGAGAACGGATTGCCCGTACCCGCGAACGAGTCGACGGTCGGCTCCGGCAGCCGGTCGACGTCGGCCGCCGCGTACCCCAGCATGACCGAGAGCGGGCGGCCCGTGTGGAAGTGGAACCCCTTTTCCGGCTCCAGCGCCACTTCCGTGTACTTGTCGCTGATTCCCCTGCGCAGGCGGTCCCGGTCCACCTTCGCCGGCGTAACTTGCTGTGTCATGGTTGTTCGCTCCTTCCGCGCAGCCTTCGCTACGCGACGTTGATGGCCGTGGCGCCCGAGGCCAGGCATTCGACCAGGTTGGCGGCCGTGACGATCTTCGCCCCCTCGATGAGGTCTCCCTCGCCGATGCCGCGTGGATTGGTGCATGCGGCACAGGCCCAGATCGTCCCGCCGTTCGCGATGAACGACTGGATGACGTCCTTCACCGGCTGGAACCCTTCCTTGTGGATACCGTCGGCGTAGCCCTTTGTCGCCAGCCGGACACCCTCGACCGTGAGGAAGACGATCGCTTCCTGGTCGGCGCTCGCCGCCACGTTGGCGACAATGAACGGCAGGGTCGCGCGCTCCGCGTCTTCCGCGCCGTGCGCGCAGTTCACAAGCATTGTTGGCATTGAAGTCGCTCCTCTTCGCTGCTACTACAACTATTTCACGCGCACGAAGAACCTGGTCCTTCGCGCATCCTCTTCGACCGTGTCGACCAGCACGTGGCCCGTGAGCCGGCACCAGGCCGGAACGGCTTCCCTCGCCGAGGGGTCGTCGGACAGCACCTCGACGATGCGGCCGCTCGCCACCTCGCGGACTGTCCGCTTCAGCCGCGGTGTCAGCGTCGCGCAGGCGTCGCCGTAGGCCACCAGCACCTCGGCCGGCGCCTCCCCGCTACTCATCGCCCGTATCCGCTCTGCCCATGCAACGTGCCATCTGCATATCGCTCCTTACCCGCTACGGTCGCCGCCCGTTCCCTGACCCACCATCCCGGGTGGCGGGACAGGGAGTATCCGGACGCCTTGATGGGAGCGATCCTAACCCCTGTTCCTCCAATTGTCAATAGATTTATTGATAAATTGCAGAAAAGTAGAGATTGGAGTAGGATAGCCCTATGTCCCACCGCCCCTTCAAAGCCCGCCTGTACCCCCTCTTCGCCCGCGTCGGCCACGCCCTGGCCAGCGATCGCCGCCTGGAGCTGCTCGACCTCCTGGCTCAATCTCCCCGCCACGTCGAGGCTTTGGCGGCCGAGACCGAGATGTCGGTGGCCAGCGTCTCCCAGCACCTGCAGGTGCTCCGGAACGCCCACCTGGTCGAGACCGAGCGCGAGGGCACGAAGGTCCGTTACCGACTGGCGGGCGACGACGTGCTCCAGCTCTGGCTCTCGCTCCGCTCCGTCGCCGAGCGCCGCCTCGCCGAGGTCGCCCAGCTCACGCGCGAGTACGCGGTCGAGGGGGCCGGCGAGCCGGAGGTCTCGCGCGATCAACTCCAGGCGCTCGTCGACCAGGGCAAGATCATGCTCATCGACGTCCGGCCGCGCCTGGAGTTCGACAACGGCCATCTGCCGGGCGCCGTGTCGGTGCCCGTCGATGAGCTGCCGGGTAGGCTCGACTCGCTGCCGAAGCGACGCCGGATCGTCGCCTACTGCCGCGGCACCTACTGCCTCTTCGCCGACGAGGCCGTCGCGCTCCTGCGCAGCGAGGGGTTCGACGCCGTGCGCCTCGATGGCGGCTGGCCCGAGTGGAGGGCCGAGGGCCGCCCGTCCGAGTAAGCGGCGGCCGGCTGGCGCGGCGCGTGCCCTACGGCGCTCGAACGTGCCCTTCTACAATGACCGCATGCCTCGTGGAGCGCGCGCCAAATCGACCTCGCGTTCGGCGGCAGGGGCTGCCTCGGCCGCCGACGTGAAGGAGACCGCCGACTACCAGCACGCCAAGCTGCGCGTGGAGGAGCTGCGCTCGCAGATCGCCTACCACGACCACCGCTACTTCGTCCTCGACTCGCCCGAGATCAGCGACGCCGAGTACGACCAGCTCATGGTCGCGCTGCGCGCGCTCGAGGAGCGGCACCCGGAGCTCATCACGCCCGACTCACCCACCCAGCGCGTCGGGGGCGCGCCCGTCGAGACCTTCGGCATCGTCGAGCACCGCCACCCGCTGCTGTCGCTCTCCAACGCCTTCAGCGCCGAACAGCTCCGCGCCTGGCACGCCCGCGCCTCCCGTCTCATCGAGCGCACCGACTTCGCGATGGTCTGCGAGCCCAAGATCGATGGCCTCGCCTGCGCGCTGGTGTACGAGGATGGCGCACTGGTGACGGCCGCGACACGTGGCGACGGCATGCGCGGCGAGAACATCACCGTCAACGTCCGCACCATCCGCAGCGTGCCGGCGAACGTCAGTGCTCAGGGCGGCAAATCATCGAAATCCAAGGGCGCCAGCAGTCTGCCCGTGCGGTTCGAGGTGCGCGGCGAGATCTACATGACCAAGAGCGGCTTCGAGCGCGTGAACGCCGAGCGCGGCGAGGCAGGCGATCCCCTGTTCGCCTCACCCCGCAACTCCGCTGCCGGCAGCGTGCGCCAGAAGGACCCCCGCATCACCGCCGGCCGCCCCCTCGACGCCTTCTGGTACCAGCTCGGCTGGTCGGACGACGGCGTCGCCCCGCGCACGCACTGGGAGGTGCTCTCGTGGCTGCGCGACATCGGCCTGAAGGTGAATCCCAACATCAAGCGCTTCACCTCGCTCGACGAGGTCATCGCCTTCTGCGAGGGCTGGGTCGAGAAGCGCGAGTCGCTCGACTACGAGATCGACGGCATCGTCATCAAGGTCGACGACCTGGGCCTGCAGCGCCAGATGGGCGCCGTGGGCCGCGAACCGCGGTGGGCCATCGCCTACAAGTTCCCGCCTACCCAGGCGACCACGCTCCTGAGACACATCGCCGTGAACGTGGGCCGCACCGGCACGCTCAACCCCTTCGCGATATTGGAGCCAGTCCACGTCGGTGGCGCCACCGTACAGATGGCCACGCTGCACAACGAGGACGACATCCGCCGGAAGGACATCCGCGTAGGCGACACCGTGATCGTGCAGCGTGCCGGCGACGTGATCCCTCAGGTCGTGGGCCCGGTGCTCAGCAAGCGGCCGTCCGGCACGCGCCGCTTCTCGATGCCGAAGCGCTGCCCCTCCTGCAAGACCGAGGTCGTCCGCAACGAGGGGGAAGCCGCGTACTACTGCCCCAACCGCCAGTGCCCGGAGCAACGCACCCGCTTGCTCGAGCACTTCGTCGGCCGCGGCGCCATGGATATCGAGGGCATCGGCGAGCAGCTCGCGCGTCTCCTCATGTCGCGCGGCTTCGTGAAGGACGGGGCCGATCTCTACACGTTGAGGGACCGGCGCGAGGAGCTCATCGGCATCGAGCGCCTCGGCGCGAAGAGCGTGGACAACGTGCTTGCCAACATCGAGGCCAGCAAGAAGCGCCCGCTCGCCCGCGTGCTGGTCGCGCTCGGCATCCGCCACGTCGGCGGCGAAGTGGCGACCGCGCTGGCCCAGCAGTTCGGCGGCATCGACGCGCTCATGTCCGCCACCCCCGAGCAGATAGCCGAGCTGCCGGGCGTCGGCCTCGTCATCGGCGAGAGCGTCGCGGAGTTCTCTTCCCGCCCCGAGAACCGCGACATGGTCGAGCGGATGCGCGCGGCGGGCGTGAACCTCGTCGAAGAGCGCGGCCCCGCCCGCGAGGGTCCCCTCTCCGGCCTCACGTTCGTCGTCACCGGCCGCCTCGAGCGTCTCTCGCGCAACGAGGCCGAGTCGCTGATCAAGGCGCATGGCGGCGCCATCGGAAGCAGCGTCACGAAGAAGACCGACTACCTCGTGGCCGGGGCCGACCCCGGCTCCAAGCTCGCCAAAGCGGAGTCGCTGGGGACGCACGTGCTCGACGAAGCAGCCTTCGCCTCTCTCCTCGCCGAGCGCGGGATCTCGGTTTGACTGCTGGTCTTTTGGCGTTGGCGAACGGATCGCGCTGCCTCGGGTCTTAGGGGTGGGATTGCCGAGGGCGGCCCGTCGCGCTCCTCCATCACCTGCTCGTTGGGTGTGAGCTCACGGCGCTCGGCTTGTTCGATGCTGCGAAGGATTCGTGCCTTGAACGCGATTCGTTCGATCAACTCCTCCATCGACATATCGTCGGGGAGGATCTCGAGTAGGCTGAGGACCTCGTCTTTGGCGCTCTTCATGCCAAGAATGTACTGATCCGGCGCCACGCCCTGCAAAGCCGCCCGTTCGCCGCCACCCCGGTGCTACGATCTCCGCGTGGACCACACCGAAGCCCTCGCCTGGCTCCGCACGCTGCCCGATTTCGAGCGCACCGGCGACTTCGCCGATCGCCCCGACCTCGCGCCCATGCTCGAACTCCTGCGCGACCTCGGCGATCCGCATCTCGGGCGCTCGACGGTGCACATCGCCGGCTCCAAGGGCAAAGGCTCGACCGGCGCGATGATCGAAGCCGTCCTCCGCGCCGCCGGTCTACGCACCGGCCACTACGTCAGCCCCCACCTCCACCGCTACACCGAGCGCATCCGCCTCGACGGCGAGCCGATCTCGCCCGAAGCGTTCGCTTCGGCGCTGTCCACCGTCCGCCCGGCGCTAGAAGCGGCGCGGCGGCGCTCCCCCGGCCGCCAGTTCTTGGCGTTTGACGCGTTGACCGCCGCCGGGTTCGTCGCGTTCCGCGAAGCGGATGTCGCCGTGCAGGTGATCGAGGTGGGTCTGGGCGGTTCGCTCGATTCGACGAACGTCTTCCACCCAATCCCCAACCCCCAACGACTGACGACCAACGACCACATCGTGGTCCTAACCCCGATCTCCCTTGAGCACACCGCCGTGCTGGGCGATACCATCCACGCGATCGCGCGCCAGAAGGCCGGCATCATCACACCGGGCTGCGTCGTTGTCGTCGCCCCCCAGCGTGAGTCGGCGATCGATGTCTTCCGTGAGGTCGCCGATAGCCGGCGGTCGCGCCTCGTCGAAGTCGCGAAGTCCTGCCAGCTCCAGCGCACGTCCGCATCGCCCGAAGGTCAGGACTTCCGCCTGAAGGCCCAGCGCGAAACCTACCCGCCCCTCCACCTCCCCCTTGCGGGCAAGCACCAGCTCGACAACGCCGCGACGGCCGTCGTCGCTTGCGAGGAGCTCGGCGAGCGCATCGGCGTCGATCTCACGCCGCAGCACGTCCGGCAGGGTCTCGCGTCGGTGAAGTGGCCGGCGCGGCTCGAGACCATCAAGCAGCGCCCGCGCGTCATCATCGACGGTGCGCACAACGGCGACTCGGCGAAGCGCATGGTCGCGGCCCTGCGCGACGACTTCGGCCTGCGCTCCGCCGTCGTCCTGTTCGGCACCCTCGCCGGCAAGGATGTCCCCGCCATGGCCAGCGCCGTCTCCGGCTTCGCGAATGAGGTCCTCGTCACCGCATGGCCGTCCGCCCGCGCCGCCGATCCCCGCGCCGCCGCCGAGCCGTTCCGCGACTCCGACGCGCCCGTCACCGTCATGGGCTCCCTGCCCGACGCGTACGAAGCGGCGATCGCCCGGGCCAGCGCGCATGGCGCCGTGGTTTGCTTCGGATCGCTGGCGTTCGTGGCGGCCGTGCGCGCCTGGGTGCTGGGCATTGCCGGCGACGCCTGAACGCCACCCCCTCCCGATGCGGAATCGGGAGGCCGGTGTCGCGGATGTAGTACGAACGTACCGGGGCGCCGTCCCCGGGGCCGCGCTACCATTGGGGAAGCAATGCCAGGGTGAACGACTTGCGCGGGCCAGGCACCCCGCGCTCCAGATCAGGGCGGCTTCCACACATGAGCGGTCACGGGAACGGGCGGGATCACAACGGGCGCAGGCGCGTCGTCATCACCGGCATGGGGACGCTCAACCCCCTCGGCAATACCGTCGACGAGTACTGGGAGCGCGCCCTCGCCGGCCGGTCGGGCGTCGATTGGCTCACCCAGGTCGACTCCACCGGCTACGAAGTCCATATCGCCGGCGAGGTGAAGGACTTCGCCCCGGAGAACTACATCGACCGCAAGGAGGCGCGCCGCATGTCGCGCTTCGCGCAGCTCGCGCTCGCCGCCACGAAGGACGCCATGGCCCACGCCGCCTTCGATGTCGCGAGCGAGGACCGCTATCGCGTGGGCGTCATCTTCGGCAACGGCATGGGCGGCTATCCTGATACGGACCGGGCCGTGAAGGACATCACACAGAAGGGCGTCCGCCGGATGGACCCCTTCTACATGGTGAAGATGCTTCCCAACATGGCCGCCGCCCAGGTCGCCATGCAGCACGGCCTGAAGGGCATCAACTGGACCGTCACCACCGCCTGCGCCTCCGCCGGCAACGCCATGGGCGAGGCGCTCGAAGTCATCCGAGCCGGCCGGGCCGATGTCATGGTCACCGGCGGCACCGAGGCCGGCCTCAGCGAGCTCGGGCTTGCCGCCTTCCAGGTCATGAAGGCCCTCTCCACCAGCAACGACCCGCCACAGGCCGCCAGTCGCCCCTTCGATGCGAAGCGCAACGGCTTCATCTCGTCCGAGGGTGCGGGCGTCTTCGTCATCGAGTCGCTGGATCACGCGAAGGCCCGCGGCGCTCGCATCCTGGCGGAGCTCGCCGGCTACGGCTGCACCTCCGATGCCCACCACGTCGTCGTTCCCGTCGAGGACGGCGAGACGACGGCGGCGTGCATGACCGCCGCCCTGAACGACGCCGGCGTGAAGCCTGAAGACGTCGACTACGTGAACGCCCACGGCACCTCGACGCAGATGAACGACAAGTACGAGACCGTCGCCCTGAAGCGCGCGCTCGGCGAGTACGCATACCAGGTGCCGATCAGCAGCACGAAGTCGCTCATCGGCCACACGCTGGGCGCGTCCGCCGCCATCGAGTCCATCGCCTGCGTGCAGTCGATCCTCACCGGCTGGGTACACCCCACCATCAACCAGGAGTTCCCCGACCCCGACTGCGACCTCGACTACATCCCCAACAAGGCCCGCAACGTCGGTGACGTGAACGTCGTCCTGAAGAACAGCTTCGGCTTCGGCGGCCAGAACGCCTGCCTCGTGTTCAA
>DATECV010000041.1:0-10121 GCA_035286725.1 Dehalococcoidia bacterium
GGGCGAGACGCCGAAGAGCTTCGCCTCGCCGGAGAGGAGCTGCCAGTTGTCGCGGATCTCGCAGGCCTCGGTGGTGCAGCCGGGGGTGTCGTCCTTCGGGTACCAGTAGAGGACGACCCAGTCGCCGCGCATGGCCTTCAGGCTCACGTCGTCGCCTTCGGAGCTTGCCAGGGTGAAGTCCGGCGCGGATTCGCCTTCATTGAGGTGCGTGGGCATCGCTTCATCCTCGCATCGCGTACACGGGCAGTGCCGGGTCGATCTTACGACAGGCGCGGAGCTGGCGGTACTCAGGCGGCGTGCTCGTTGAGGGGAGCGGATTCGCCGGCGCGCAGCTCGCGCGAGTAGCAGACGTCGACGTGGTGGTAGTGGAAGCCGGCGGCTTCGTAGAGAGCGACGGCGGCTGTGTTGGAGTCGTCGACGTAGATGGCGGCGACGTCGACGCCGCGGTCCTTCATGCGGCGGAGGCCGAGGGCGACGAGCAGCGAGCCGATGCCCCGGCCGTGGAGCTCGGGCTCGACGCCGACGACGTAGATCTCGCCGACGCGGCCCTCGTCCGGGCGCTCCTCGATCTTGAGCCAGTTGAAGCCGGCGAGCCGGCCGTCCTTTTCGGCCAACAGGAAGTCCCCGGGATCGAACCAGGGTTGTTCCATGCGGGCGCGGAGATCGTCGAGGGTCCAGTGCGCCTGCTCGGGGTGGGTAGCGAAGGCGCGCGCGTTGAGATCGAGCCAGGCGGCCTCGTCGTGACCGGGGCGGAACGCTCGCACGACGGTGCCGTCACGCGCGGGGGCGGCGGGCGCGCGACGCATGTGGCGGTGGAGGTGCAGCAGGCGCCGGGCGGGTTGGAAGCCGAACTGGGCGGCGACGCGGGAGGCGGCGGGCGACTGGTTGTACGACCAGAGGTCCATGCTGCCGGCGGCGTTGCCGTGGGCGTTCATGATGGCGTGGGAAAGGAGCATGCGGCCGATGCCGCGCTCGCGAAAGGCGGGATGGACGACGAACTCGCAGGATGCGCGACGCGCTTCGCCCTCGCCGTAGGTCACGGTGTGGGCATAGCCGATGATGCGGCCGTCCTCGAAGGCGAGGATGGCGCGTGCGAGGTCGTCGCCGTGCTTGAGGCGGAGGAACTTGTGCTCGCCCAGGGGTTCGTGGCCATCGACGAGCGTGGCCGCGCGGAGGAGCTCCGGGAGGTGCTCCAGGTGGGCGTCTGCGAGCTGCGAGACGATCTCGACGTGGTGCATATCAGGGAATCACCGGAGGTATATCGACAGGGACAGGTTCGGGGGAGAGTGCCGGCAGGCTTATTGTATTTGCAATTAGTTGCAGGTGGCAATTTGACGCCGCCCGCCGCGGGCTACACGGCCGCGGAACTCGAGGGTTCCTCCTTGGAGCGGTACACGTCGCCGGTGGCGACGGCGACGCCGGCTTCGTCGGCGATCTCGTATCGCTCGCGGATGCGGACGCCGGGGTAGAGCATGTTGAAGACGGAGCAGTAGCGGTCCATCGAGAGCTGGATGGCGCGATGGACGTTGGTGGCGCCGACGTCGCGCCCGCGGAACCGGTGGGTGACGAGGACCGAGGTGTAGACGCGGGGGTGACCCTCAGCGCGATCGCCGGTGAGGTGCAGGTCGTAGGCGGTGACATCCTGGCGCATCTTGCGGAGGATGGAGATGACATCCATGCCGGTGCAGCCGCCGAGGGCGACGAGCTGAAGATCCATCGGTGTAGGCGCGGTGAGGGCCCCTTCGCCGACCTTCGAATCGAGCTCGAGGCGAAAGCCGCTCCCGGTCTCGGCGGTGAAGTGGAGGCCCGCATCGAGATGCAGGCGGGCTTCGTTCGGCATAGCGTGGCTCCTGGCTGAAGGGAACAGGTCGTACATGCAGCGTGGCACGCCCGCGGGCCGGCGCACCAGAGCCGAATCGCCGTGCGAGCGGGTACGAACGGATGAAACGGACGGTGCTGGCCTGTTGCCGGTGCCTTTCACCTCGCGGCGCCGGTGTTTATTGGCCGGCGGAGGGGGTGAACTTGGCGCCGCCCGCGTCGGGGTTGGGCTCGGTCGTGACGTCTTCGACGGCGAGGGCGTTGCCGTTCCAGGCGTAGACCGAGCGACGGAGGAAACTGGGGCAGCATTCGGGATCGTCGGGGCCGGGGACGGGCTGGATGAGGACGAGCTTCTCGCCCTCTATGGTGAGTGAGAGGCCGCTGGCCTCGCGCGGGAACTCGGTGATGAGGAGATCCGGCTCGGAGCCGTTCATGGTGAGGACGAAGAACCCGATGTTGCCCAGCGTGCCGCCGGAGCTGACGGGAACGATCGCGTCGTCGAAGCCGTCGTCCGTGAGATCCGCGTAGATCACGTCGGTCTGGACGTAGGCGCCGCCGGACTCCTCGATCGCGGATGCGACCTCGGGCAGCGATGCGATGTCTATCTCGCGGATGTCGATGGACGGCGTGTACCTGGGAGGCGGGGTAGTGACGGGAGAGCCGGGGCGCGTGGGCTGGGAGGTAGGCGACGGCTGATCGTCATCGCCACCGTTACAGGCCACCAAGGCGAGCGCCGCGAGCGCGATGCATCCGGCCGCGATGAAGGATCCACGCATCGGCCGCAGTCTACCACCGGCGGCGGCGAGCGACGCTTGAGGGGGGCACGGTAGCGCGGTTAGAATTGCACTGCACATCCCCGGGCGGTTGGCTCAGTTGGTAGAGCGCTTCCTTCACACGGAAGAGGTCACAGGTTCGAGTCCTGTACCGCCCACCATCCCATCCCCAGAACCGAGAACCTACGCGACGACCGAGCGACGTCGCAGCGCGGCGTTCGCGCACGGACGGGCGAGGCCTATAATTACCCTCACCCGAGCGACTCCATGAGTCAACGACGGGCGACGTGGTCAGGTTGGCGCTGGCACCTCGACGACGCGGCCATCTTGCAGGCCGAAGCTAAACACATCAATTGCCGGCGGTTCCACATCGAGCGTCGTGAGCGCGGTGCAGATCTGGCTCCGATGGTCGGTCCCGTGGTGCAGCGTCTGCGCCAGACGGATGCCCATCGGAGCGTACTTCTGGTATCCGTCGTCGGGGTCGACCTCACGAAGCACGGCGTCCGCATCGACGCCCTCGTCGAGAAGTCGCGACCAGCCGGTGCCGATGTCCTCCATCGCAGCCCTGAGCTCCGCAAGCCCCATCCGGTCCGCCCTGATGAAGGAGCCACGCTCACCGCTGGCGACGAAGAGTTCGAAGGACTCGTTCCCGATGACATGGCGCATCGTCGCGAGAATCGAGCGGTCGGTCGCAGGGACTGCGGCGTCCAACTGTGCAGGACTGAGCGCGAGGCACGCATCGATGAGCCGCAGCGTCGCCCAAACATGATGGGCAAACGCATCGTCGAGCAACGACCTGCCCATTTGGTCACTATACAGCAGACTTCAGCATGCCCAGAAACTGGCGGGTCCGGCAACATCCCCCTGTCGCCGCCCGACGCCTGGTGGTTCGCGCATCTGCGCGCGCCGCCGCCTATAATCACCCTCACCGGAGCGAGCGCGTTATACACCGTGGAGGAGTGCCATGGGCGGACCGATGGAGGGGATCAAGGTCGTCGAGATGGGCGTGTGGGTGGCGGGGCCGTCGTGCGCGGCGATCCTGTGCGACTGGGGCGCCGAGGTCGTCAAGATCGAGCCGCCGAACGGCGACCCCTTTCGCGGGCTGTTCGCGAGCGCGCTGGGCGCGGCCGTCCCGGTGAATCCGCCGTTCGAGATCGACAATCGGGGGAAGAAGAGCATCTGCCTGAACCTGGAGAACGCGGAGGGGCTGGGGATCGCGAAGCGGCTGCTGGACGAGGCGGACGTCTTCGTGAGCAACATGCGGCCGCGGGTGCTGGACCAGTTCGGCATCGGCTACGACGACGTGCGGAAGACGAACCCGCGGATCGTGTACGCGCAACTGACGGGACAGGGGCCGGACAGCAGCGAGAGCAACCGCGCGTCGTACGACATCGGCGGGTTCTGGTCGCGGGCCGGCGTCGGGGCATCGTTGACGCCGCCAAACTCGCCGATCCCGCAACAGCGCGGCGGGATGGGCGACCACATGACCGGGCTGGCCGGCGCGGCCGCGATCTCGGCGGCGCTGTTCCGGCGGGAGCGGACGGGCGAGGGGCAGCGCGTGGGGGCGTCGCTGGTGCGGACGGGCGTATACATGATGGGCTGGGACTACGCGCTGGAGATGCGGCTGGGGGCGAAGACGATCCCGTACGACCGGTACCACGCGCCGAACCCGATCATCAACTGCTTCCAGACGAAGGACGGCCGGTGGCTCTGGCTGCTGCTGCTGCAGGGCGACCGGCACTGGCCGGACCTGTGCCGGGCCGTCGGGCGCGAGGACATGCTGACGGACGAGCGCTGGGACAACATCGTGAAACGGCGCGACAACGCGCAGTCGGTGGTGGAGGAGCTGGACAAGGAGTTCCCGACGCGGACGCTGGAGGAATGGGGGCCGGCGCTGGACGCGCACAACGTGTGGTGGGCGCCGGTGAACACGATCTCGCAGGCACGAGAGGACCCCGTCGTGCAGGAGTCGGGGGCGTTCACGGCAGTGGAGAGCGCGGATGGGACGATCCCGATTGTGAACTCGCCCGTGGACTTCTACGGAACGCCGCACGCGCCGCAGGGCCCCTCGCCGGAGCTGGGGCAGCACACGGAGGAGGTGCTGCTGGCACTGGGGTTCGACTGGGACAAGATCATCGCGTTGAAGGAGACGGGAGCGATCCCGTAGACCGTAACTGCGGGGCGTCCGCCGCAACTGGATCGTGCGACATGCTGTACATGGTCATCGAAAACCTCAACGTCTGGTCGGCGGCCTGGAGCAGCCTCAGGGATTTCGAGGAACTTCCAGTCCGCAGGTCAGCGGAGGCGGCCGATCACATCCCTGGCAAGCTCTGATGCTGCGCGCCCTCTTCATCATGGCCTCAATGCTCACGCTGGCCGCGACGCTGGCCTGTACGGGCTCGTCAACCAGGAGCGAGTACTGCCCGGACTTCTCCCAGGACCTCGACGAGAGTCGGCCGATCGACAAGCCACCGACGTTGCAGGCGGAAGCCGGCGGGCGGCGGGTCACCATGAATGGCGGCCCCAGCGAGTGGTGTCATATCGTCTCGGACCAGTTCGAGGTTGTGACAGGGCAAGGAGGGCTTTCGGTTTCACCGGGCAAGACAATCGACATTCGCAATCCGCGACGTGATGCGCTCGTCGTTCAGTCGATCGACGTGCAGGGTCCACAGCCTGAGCCGACACCGCGGGGGGACCGACTCGTATGGCCGCATGCCGGGTGGACGGGCGGCTCGGGCCGCCGGGAGTCGAGCTTCGCCGCACCCGAGGAGCCCGGCACCTACATCGTGGTGGTGCGGGTGCAGTACGAGCGTGTCGGCACGCCCGAATTCGCGGTAAAGCGCCAAGCGCATTACGCCTTCGTGGTGGAGGTGACCGGCGACTGAGCAACTCCCATGTCCGACGCCATCGCCGTCTCGCCAACCTCCTGCCGGTGCGTGAGGTAGTAGGCGAGCCCTATCGCCACGCCCACAAGACAGAGCGCGGCCTCGATGCCGATGGCCGTCGAGACGCCGAAACGCTCGGCCAGCACGCCGGTGAGGTAGCCGCCGATGGGCGTGGAGCCGGCGAAGAGCAGCATGTAGAGGCCCATGACGCGGCCGCGCAGGTGGTCGGGAGTGGTGAGCTGCAACGACGTGTTCGCCGTCGACGCGAAGGCGGTGTTGGCGATGCCCAGGAAGAGCAGGATCGCCAGCGTCAGCCACAGCCACTGGCTGAGCGCGACGCCCGCCAGCAGCAGCGCGAACGCCGCGCCACCCACGAAGAGCATGCGGCGGGTAACGGTGGCACGCGTGGCGAGGGAGAGCGCGGATATGAGCGCGCCGAGGCCGACGGCGCCGGTCATGAAGCCGAGCGCGACCTCGCCGCTGTCGAGGACGTAGCGCGTGACGAGCGGCAGCATGACGGTGAAGTTGTAGCCGAAGGTGCCGATGACGGCGACGAGGATGACGATGAGCATCGCGGACGGCGTGCGGAAGGCGTAGGACAGGCCCTCGCGGAGCTCGCCGATGGGGTCGATGCGGCCTTCCTTCCGTGGCGCGGCGTGCAGGCTGGACGTGTCCATCATCAACAGACCGACGATCACGGGGATGAAGGTGAAGCCGTTGACAAGGAAGGCCATCTTCACGCCGACGGACGCGATCACGAAGCCGCCGATGGCGGGGCCGATGAGGCGCGCACCGTTGAACATGCCGGAGTTGAGGGCGACGGCGTTCATGAGGTCCTCGCGGCCGACCATCTCGATCACGAACGACTGCCGGACCGGCTGCTCGAACGCGTTTGCGAGGCCGAGGACGAGCGCCAGCGCGTACACGTGCCAGAGCTGGACGTGGCCCGACCAGACGAGGACGGCAAGCGTGAGCGCCTGGGCCATCGCCAGGAGCTGCGTGGCGACGAGGAAGTTCCGCTTAGGGACGCGGTCGGCGATGACGCCCGCGAAGAGGACGAAGATGGTGATGGGCAGGAACTGCAGCATCGTGACGGTGCCGAGCGCGACCTTGGAGTCGGTGATCTGCAGCACCAGCCAGGCCTGGGCGATGGTCTGCATCCAGGTGCCGCAGAGGGAGATGCTCTGGCCGGTGTAGAAGAGGCGGTAGTTGCGGTGGCGCAGGGCGCGGAAGGTACCACCGGGCTGTGGCGCATCGCCCTCCGAGGGGCGGCGCCAGGGAAGAGCGCGCGATACCAGCGACGGCGTCCGTCCGCTCACGTTACTTACGCTCCAGTGTCGATGCGGCGCCCGGCGTGCAGTGTACTGGGCGCCGCTGGTTGGTTATGTGCGCCACGAACGACCAAACCGACGACCGGGATCGTCCTGTCAACTCGGGTGAAATGGGCCAAGGACATGCTTGCGTTCGGGCACATCGTGTTAAGATGAATCGAAGGCGCGCACGCGCGGGAGGTTGTCCTGGACTCCGATTATCGGATCGACGTGTCGGAAGTAAACCGCAACATCGACGTGGCCGAGGTCATCGCTCTGTATTTTCCGCTGTTGCGGAAGACGCTCTTGATGGACATGCGGATGAACGACATCGACGGGCCGATGATCCGCGTGGTGCCGATGGCGAACACGCCGGAGGAGCGCTTTCAATCGCTGCTGAAGATGCGGCCGCGCTTCGGGCGGCCCGACAGCATCACGATCATTCCGTGGCCGAAGTACGTGACGACGCTTGCTGAGCTGGGCATCTGGGATCACATCGTCCGGCGCTACGCGGACACGGGTCACGCGGAAGTGGTGCGCGAGTGCGAGCGCTGCTACGCGGAGCTCGCCAAGCTGGAGCGCGAGGAAGTCGTCCGGGCGATCCGGGGCGAGAACTACGAGACGATCTGGGGCCAGCGCGGCGTCGCGGAACGTGTGGGCGATGACGACGGGACGGATCTCGAGGATGACGAGGAAGAAGCTGAAATCTACGACGACGAGGACCTGTAGTTTCGGCCTCGG
Organism: Dehalococcoidia bacterium; assembly: GCA_035286725.1. Taxonomy (GTDB): domain Bacteria; phylum Chloroflexota; class Dehalococcoidia; order DSTF01; family JACRBR01; genus JACRBR01. The sequence goes on from DATECV010000041.1 coordinate 7,528, forward strand.
TCATTTCTGATAACGCGCATAACCAATTTATCGCCTTCAGCGCGGCCGTGATATTCTGGCCAGCGGACGGGAGGCGCGACGTATGACGGCTCGACCTATCGGCCGGCCGAACCCGACATCGCAGGCGCGGTTGCAGCTCATCCTGATCTTGCTGGCAGCATGGGATCTGGTCGCGTTTCTGTTCGAGCTGTTCAACGCGGGACCGGTGCGCGTGGGGGCGATCGAAGGCGTACTGGGCGCCCGGGCGGTGGGGGGCGCGACGGGCGTGCTGGCGCTGGCGTACGTCTATGCGGCACGCAGTCCGATGCGGCACCGGACGATCCTCTGGCTGGCGACGATCGAGCAGTTCGTGTCGATCTTCGCCGCGGGCTTCCACCTGGCGCGGGACGACGTCTCGCGAGGCGAGGCGCTGCTGCCGATCATCGCGGCGGCGGCGTTCCTGGTGGCGTTGCTGACGAGCCTGCCGCGGCAGCCGGACGTGTACTGACCATGACGCGCCGCCCTCCCACGACTCCACCGGTGGACGAGGACTTCGAGGACGAAGACGACGCGTACGAGACGCGCGGGCCGGTCATGGTCAACGTGATCTCGGCCGAGGGCGCGTTCCGCCTGCTGCTGGTCCTGCTGACGATCTGGACGCTGTTCGAGGGGTTCGCGCTGGCGACGGGGGCGCTGAGCCCGGTCGATCCGGGGACGGACCGCACGTCGGAGCGGATCCTGGGCGGCCTGATGATCGTGCTGGGCGGCGTGTACGCGATGATCGCGTGGCGGCGGGACCAGTACCGGCTGCTGCTGTGGGTGCCGTTCGCATCGCAACTGGCGATCGTGGTGCCGCTGGTGCTGTCGTTCCCGGACGGGGCGCTGCTGCTGGTGATCTCGGGGATGTTCCTGGCGCTGATGTGCTACGTCTGGTGGCGGGCGCGGGAAATGGAGCAGGCGATGGACTTCGATGACGAGGATGACGACGAGATCGAGGACGTCGACGTGAGGCGGGAGGCCGCGTCGAGCACGGCGCAAGCGAAGCGCGGCGCCGATGCACACGAACCGGGCCGGCGGCCACGGAGCTTCCGCCGAAGGGACTCCTAACGGCGCGGGCGATCGGCCAACCTGAGGGCGACACGAGCGGCGGCGGCGCGGGCGAGTGGTCCGGCCAGCCGCATCGCTTCGTCGAGCGAGAGGCCCGGCGACGAGAGGGGCTCGACCTCATCGAAGGCGGTGGACGGGTCGAACGCGGGGTCGACGGTCCCGGCGATGACGGCGACGGGCTTGCCGTGGGCGCGGGCGATGGCGGCTACGCCCGCGACCGTCTTGCCGAACGGTGTCTGCGCATCGAGACGGCCCTCGCCGGTGATGACGGCGTCGCACGAGGCGATGAGCGCATCAAGGCCGGTGACGTCGGCGACGAGGTCGAACCCGGGCTCGAGGGTGGCGCCGGCAACGGCGACGAGGCCGGCGGCGAGGCCACCCGCCGCCCCGCTGCCTGGCATGCCCCGGACGTCGACGCCGCAGTCGCGCTGGACGACGTCCGCGAACCGGCGGAGCGAGGCGTCGAGGATGCGGACATCGTCCGAGGAGGCGCCCTTCTGCGGGCCAAAGACGGCGGCGGCGCCCTCCGGGCCGCACAACGGATTGCGCACGTCGGTGGCCACGCGGACCGATGCGCCGAGGAGGCGGCGATCGCGCGCCGCAAGGTCGATCCGCTCGAGGCGACCCAGCGCTTCGCCGCCACGGGGGAGATCGCGGCCGGCGGCGTCGAGGAGGCGCGCGCCTAGCGCCTGCATCGCGCCAGCGCCGGCATCGACGGTCGCGCTGCCGCCAACACCTACGATGATGGCTCGCGCGCCGCGGCCGAGCGCGGCAGCGATGAGCTCTCCGGTCCCGAAGGTGGTAGCGAGGCGGGGATTGCGTTCGGGCGGCTTCAGGAGAAGGAGACCGGAGGCCGCGGCCATCTCGATGACGGCGACGCCGTCGGGCAGGAGGCCGAAGGCGGCGCGCACGGGGCGCATGAGGGGGTCGGCGCAGGTGGCATGGACGCGATGGCCCCCACGGGCCGTGAGCATGGCGTCCACGAAGCCGGGGCCGCCGTCGGACATCGGGATCTCGACCGCCTCCACACCGACGCTGGCCGAGCGGACGCCCGCGGCGATTGCATGCGCGGCCTGAGTGGCCGTGAGGCTGCCCTTGAACTCCTGAGGGGCGACCACGATGCGCATTCGGCCCGAAGCCTATCGCCGAAACGTCACTCTTGACAGTAGCACAGGCGTTCTACTAAAATTGTCTCTAGAACACCTGTACTACTGGAGGTCAGCCATGACCCGTCGCGTCCGCATCCGAACGATCGTCGTCCCCCGCGCGCAGGCCTGCCCGGACTGTGGGGGCCCGCTGGTGCACGCCGAAGGGTGCGTTACGTGCCCGGTGTGCGGCTACAGCGCCTGCTCTTGAGCTGGCTCGCGAGTGGCGCGGTTCTTCAGCCGCCACGGCGCGATCTCTGGCGCCCGACGAACGCGCGGGCTGAAAAGCCCGCGCTACAATCGCGCTACAAGACTAAATCACCGGCTCCTGGCACACCTTCTCGTGCGCACACGGCGCGGGTG
>DATECV010000042.1:0-11866 GCA_035286725.1 Dehalococcoidia bacterium
GGGCATCGAGCACGACGAAGGTCCGGACATTGGCGGGCCATACGGGCCGTACACGCAGTCCGAGCGGCTGGACCTGTACCGGGCGGCGGCGGACCGGCTGCTGGCGCAAGGTGATGCCTACGAGTGCTGGTGCTCGTCTGCCCGGCTGGACGAAGTGCGGGCGGACCAGCAGCGGCGGAAGGTGCCGCCGGGGTACGATCGGCGGTGCCGCGAGGAGGCAGGCCGCGCTGTCGCGCGCAAAGAGGCCGAAGCAGAAGGGCGCTCGTGCGTCGTGCGGTTCAAGACACCACTGGAGGGCGAGGTCTCGTTCACTGACGCGATCCACGGGGAGACGACGTTCAACGTTGCGACGCTGGACGACTTCGTGATGCTGAAGTCGGACGGGTTTCCGACGTACCACCTGGCGTACATCGTTGACGACGAGGCGATGAAGATCACGCACGTGCTGCGGGGCGACGAGTGGATCCCGTCGGCGCCGCGGCACATGTTGATCTACCGGGCGCTGGGTATCGAGCCACCGGTGATCGCGCACGTGCCGCGGGTGCTGGGTCCGGATGGGGCGAAGCTGAGCAAGCGGCACGGGGCGACGAGCGTCTTCGAGTATCGGGACCAGGGATATCTGCCCGAAGCACTGTTCAACTTCCTGGGGCTGATCGGGTGGTCGCTGGACGACAAGACGGAGATCATCTCGAAGGCGGAGTTCATCGAGCACTTCACGCTGGACCGGGTCGTGAAGAACCCGGCGGTGTTCAATGTGGAGAAGCTGCAGTGGATGAACGGCGTGTACATCCGCGAGGTGGTGCCGGCGGAAGAGCTGGTAACGCTGTTCGCGGAGCGGCTGGAGCGTGACCTGCCGGCGTCGATCGCGCGGCCGCTGGACCGGGGGCTGGTGGCGCGCATCGCGCCGCTGATCCGGGAGCGGATCAAGGTGTTGTCGGAGGTGGCGGAGTACTGCGACTTCTTCTTCACGGACGAGCTGCACTATTCGGCAGACGAGCTGCTGGGGAAGGCGTACAGGGGCCGGCCGGCGGAGGCGAAGCGCGGGCTGGAGGAGGCGGCGTCGGTGGCGGCGGAGGCGGCGGCGTGGACGCACGAGGGCCTCGAAGCGGCGTACCGCGCGCTGGCGGAAACGCTGGGCGCGAAGGCGGGCGATTTGTTCTCGTTGGTGCGGGTGGCGGTCACGGGGAAGCGGGTGACGCCGCCGCTGTTCGAGAGCATGGAGATCGTAGGCCGTGAACGTTGCGTGGCGCGGCTGCGGGCGGCGATCGAGATGCTCTGAGTATGCGGCGCGTGACGCGGCGCATGATGCGGGCGCATCCGGATTGCCTAGACCGGGCCAGAACGGCCATGCTAAGATCATCGCGACGCTGGGGATTCGTCTAATGGTAGGACAGCGGATTCTGGATCCGTATGTGGGGGTTCGAATCCTCCATCCCCAGCCATACGGCGCGTTCGTCTAGCGGCCCAGGACATCGCCCTCTCAAGGCGGAGATCGCGGGTTCGAATCCCGCACGCGCTACCAAGCTTTCGGAGCCCGGCCATCGTGCCGGGCTCTTTGTTTTTATCCACAGAGGACACAGAGCGCACAGAGGGATGGGGTGGGATCCACGCGGCTGGCGTGCTGCGTGCGCTGTTGTGGACTGCGCAGGCGGTCTCCTACGGCGACTCTGGCGAAGGGCCCTGTTGGCACAGGGGAATCCGCCTGTGCTCCATCTGCCGTGTGTTGCCGCGCGGGCTTGTACACTCCCGGCGATGACGGCGGGATCGATCACGGACGTGCGCGGGATCCGGGTTGGGCACTGGACGGACCGGCGGGCGCTGACCGGCTGCACGGTGGTGCTGCCGGACGTGCCGGCGGTGGCGGGTGTCGACGTGCGAGGGGCGGCGCCGGGCACCCGGGAGACGGACCTGCTGCGGCCGGGGAACCTGGTGCAGCACGTACACGGGATCGTGCTGGCGGGGGGAAGCGCGTACGGGCTGGAGGCGGCGTCGGGCGTGATGCGATATCTCGCGGAGCGCAAGATCGGCTTTGCCTTCGGGCGCGGGGTGGTGCCGATCGTGCCGGCGGCGATCCTGTTCGACCTGGGTGTGGGACGGCCGGACCGGTGGCCGACGATGGAGGCCGGGTATCGCGCGGCGGCGGCGGCGCGGCGAACGACGGCGGAGGGCAATATCGGCGCGGGGATGGGCGCGACGGTGGGGAAGGCGCTGGGGCCGGAGCGCGCGATGAAGGGCGGCACCGGCACGGCGAGCGAGGCGTCGGTCCACGGGCTGATCACTGGGGCGCTGGCGGCGGTAAACGCGTCCGGCGACGTGGTCGATCCGGACACGGGGCGGCTGCTGGCGGGCGCGCGCCGCGACGACGGGACACTGGACGCGACGCTGACCGTGTTGCGCGAGGGGCGGATCTGGCAGCCCGAGATCCCGTCGCAGAGCACGGTGCTGGTGGTGGTGGCGACGAACGCGGCGCTGACGAAAGAGCAGGCGAACCGGCTGGCAGCGGTGTGCCACGACGGGATCGCGCGGGCGGTGCGGCCGGCGCACACGCAGAGCGACGGTGACATCGTGTTCACGCTCGCGACGGGCGAGCGCGCGCTGGAGGGGGCGGACTACCGGATCGTCGAGGCGCTGGCGACGCGGGCGGTCGAGCGGGTGATCGTGCGGGGCGTCACGGAAGCGGAGTCACTGCCGGGGCTGCCGGCGTACTGCGACGTGGCGGCCGCTCGTCGGCGGTCGAGGTGAGGGGCGGGACCTCTCCCGGATTAACGAGCGGCTCGGGAGGAGGATCGCCATGTCCAGCGAGCCTGTGGGCGGACGGCTGTGGACGAGCGCGGAGGCGTACGAACAGTATGTCGGGCGGTGGAGCCGTCGAGTCGCCGACGAGTTCCTGCGGTGGCTCGGCGCGGCCCCTGGATCGCGCTGGCTGGACGTGGGATGCGGCACCGGAGCTCTGACCGAGCGTATCCTCGAAAGCCAGTATCCAGCATCGATTCTTGGGGTCGACGCCTCCAGTACGTTCGTCGCGTCTGCTTGCTCGCGGCTCCGGAGTCCGCGCGTAGACTTCGTGGTTGGCGCGGCGCAGGAGCTCCCAACAAGGCCGTCGGCCTTCGATGTGGCCGTCACGGGCCTTGTGCTCAACTTCGTACCTGGCCCTGATCGTGCGATCGTCGAGTTTGCGCGCACACTGGGCGCGGGCTCCATGGCTGCCGCCTATCTGTGGGACTACGCCCGGGGGATGCAGATGATGCGCTACTTCTGGGACGCGGCGATCGCGCTCAATCCCGCGGCACATGAACTCGACGAGGGCGAGCGTTGCTCGATCTGTCAGCCAGAGCTCCTTGAGGAGCTCTGGCAATCGGCAGGCTTTCACTCTGTGGAAGCGTGCGCCATCGATGTGCCCACTGTGTTTGCTGATTTCGATGACTTCTGGCAGCCGTTCCTTGCCGGGCGGGCGCCGGCTCCGGCATACGTCATGTCGTTGAGCGAAAGGCAGCGAACCGCGCTTCGCGAAGAGATCCGAAGCCGCGTGCCGGTAGAGAAGGACGGCACACTAAGGCTGGTGGCTCGAGCATGGGCCGTGAAAGGGACCGCGTCACCACGCGATCGTGCCAGGAACTAGGACTCGGCGATCTCTATGGACTCGATGCGAACGCCGGGCGGCGGATCCTGCTGCGTCTGGGGGTCGCGCGGCTCGAACTGCTGGAGCACGCCGAGGCCGGAGGTCACCCTTCCGAAGGCGGTGTTCTTGCCGTCGAGCGTGGGCTCGTCGGTGAGCGTGAAGAAGAACTGGCTGCCGTTGTTGTCCGAGCCAGCGCCCTGCGGCTTCGCCATGGCGATGGTGCCGGCGGTGAAGCTGGTGCTGGTGGCCTCGTAGGGGAGATCGTAACCGGGGCCGCCGGAGCCGGTGCCGGTGGGGTCGCCGGCCTGGGCGAAGTGCAGAGCGCCGCTGTCATCGGCGACGACGCGGAAGAAGGTCGAGCCGTTGTAGAAGCCGTCGCGGGCGAGGAAGACGAAGTTGTTGACGGCCTCTGGAGCGGACGCGGCATCGAGCTGGACGGTGACGTCGCCCTGGTCGGTCTTGATGGTGGCCGTGTAGGTCTTGGCGGTGTCGATGGTCAGGGCGGGCGGCGCCGAGTACTGCTTGATGGTGTTGGAAGCGCCGCTGACGGTGGTGCTTCCGGCCTCCGGCGTGGTGCGGGTGACGCCCTCGCCGCGGACGCCCGTATCGCCGGTGCTCGTGGTGGAGTTGTTGCCGAGGAGGACGGCAAACAGGAGGCCGGCGCCGATGGCCACGACCCCGACGGCGGCGAAGAGGGGATAGTTTGCGAAGATGCGGAACACGCCCTTGGGCTTCACGTGGCGCATATCGGCGGCCATCTCGCCCGGGCGGTAGACCTTCTGGCGCTTCTGTTTCTGGACTACCTGCTTCTTTCGCGGCATGTATATCTCTCTTCCCCTGTATTGATGTGGTAAATATAGCATCCACCTGTCAGCGGCCAAAGCGGCCTCTATCAAGTAAGACGCGGGCGCGGCCGCTGGTGTTCCTTTGGAGGCTGCGCCCAGCGGCCGCGTGCGCGATTACGCCCCGGAGCGGTTGGACGCGGGGTCGAGCGCGCGGAGTGTCGTGAAGACAGCGGCGCCGACGACGAGCGCCCCGGCACCGAGCACGAGGGCACCGGGTTGAAGGAAGCCGATCATGCTGAGCACGGAGGCGATGCCGAGCACGGGGAGGATGGGGACGCGGGCGAGGGAGAATGGCGAGGAGAAGGGGCGCGGCGTTTCGGGAGCGCGGAAACGCAGCGCGATGACGGAGAGATTGACGGCGAGGAAGGTGCAGTAGACGGAGAAGTCGGTGACGGCGGCGACGAGGCCAATATCGCCGCGAAGAGCGAAGGCAGCGGCGACGACGAAGGCGGCGAGCGCCGCCGCGTAGGGCGCGCGGCCGTTCGAGCCGACGTGCGAGAGGAAGCGAGGCAGCGCGTCGGCGCGGGCCATGGCGTAGAGCAGGCGCGAGGCGGCGGTGATGACGAGCAGGGTCGTGTTGGTGGTGGAGGCGAGGGCGATGAAGGCGACGATGTCGGACGCGCGGCCGCCCCAGTCGTGTTCGATCACGAGCGTGAGGGGACGGTCGGATGCGGCGAGCACGCCGGCGTCGATGACGCTTATCGCGCTGAGGCCGACGAGCATATACAGGGCGGTCGAGATAGCCAAGGTGAGAAGGAGGGCGCGCGGGATGACGCTGGAGGCGTCGTGCGTCTCCTCGGACAGCGTGGCGATATCGTCGAAGCCGATGAAGGCGAAGAAGACCAGCGCGGCGCCGGACATGACACCGGTGATGGTGGCGCCCTCGAGGACGGGGCGGTCACCGATGTGCGGTGCGCCGGCGACGACGACCATGGCCAGGCCGCCGATCTGCAGGACGGCGAGCACGACGGAGAGCCAGATCGAGCGCTGGATCCCGGCCATGACGACGAGCGTGAGGACGCCGAGCAGCGCGACGGAAGCGACGCGCACGTCGACGTCGACGAAGTGACGCAGGTACTGTGCGAAGCCGAGCGAGACAGCGGCGGCGGCGATGACGTAGGCGATGGACATCATCCATCCGGCGAGAAAGCCGGCGAAGGGGTTGAAGGCACGCTTCGACCACTCGTACTCGACGCCGGCGGAGGGGAACATGGCGGTGAGCTCGCAGTAGCTCATAGCGGTGAGGGCGCTAAGGATGGCGGCGACCGCGAACGAGAGCCAGACGCCGGCGCCGGCCTCGCGCGCGCCCTCGCCGATGAGGACGTAGATGCCGGCGCCGATGACGATGCCGATGCCGGAGACGGTGACCTGCCAGAGGCGCAGCGAACGTTGGAGGCGAGGCGGCTCGGCGGTGAGGTCGGCCATGGGCGCAGGGTAGCGGGCGCATGGCGGCGACGCGGGAGCGCAACGGACGCGGGATGACGGCCGGAAGTCACATGGTGCGAGCTTCCGTGGGCGCGGGTTCAGCCCGTATATTGAGGACACGCCCCCGTAGCTCAGCGGATAGAGCGCCAGCCTCCGGAGCTGGAAGCACAGGTTCGAGTCCTGTCGGGGGTACCACTTTGGATGTTGGAGGCTGGAGGTTGGAGGCCGGAGAGCCTTGGCGTCCGGCCTCTTCTATTGTCCGAATTCACGACAGAGACACCGAGGGCACAGAGGTCCTCTTCGGATCTGGGGAGAGGCCGTGTCGGCGCGGATGCGGCTTTTCCTTCTGTCTCCGGTTTCCGCCTAACCGCGGAGGGCGGGGACGGGGGAGCGGTCGGCGATGGCGAGGCCGGATCTTGCGAGGGCCTGGGCTTGGGCGCCGGTGGTCTCGAAGCCGGTGCCGACGGTGCCGCCCTCGAGGAAGCGGGCGTAGATGCCCTCGACGATGACGGCGAGCTTGAAGTGGGCGAGCACGACGTAGAAGTCGAGGTTGCTCAGGTCGCGGCCGCTTTTCCGGGCGTAGCGGGCCATGGCGTCGCGGCGGGAGAGGAAGCCAGGCTGGCCGGTGACGGAGTTGCTGGCGACGCCGGTCTGGGAGCCGGACTCGGCGTCGGCCCAGTACATGTAGATCAGGCCGACGTCGGCGAGCGGGTCGCCCAGCGTGGCCATCTCCCAATCGAGGATGGCGGCGATACGGCCGTCGTCGCCGAGGACGCAGTTGTCGATGCGGTAGTCGCCGTGGACGATGGTGAAGGCGCCGGTCTCGGGCGGGAGCGCGGTCTGGAGCCGGCGGGCGAGCTCGCGCAGCTCGGGGAACTCGCGCTTCGTGTGCTGCTCGATCTGTCCGGAGAATCGCCGCACCTGGCGCTCGATGAAGCCGGCGGGCTTGCCGAAGTCGCTGAGACCGACCTTCGCGGGATCGACGGCGTGGAGGGCGACGAGCGTGTCGATCAGCGCTTCGCCGATGCGGCGGCGCTCGGGCTCGGGGAACTTCGCGCTGAAGGCGACGGGGTCGGCGGGAACCATGCCGTCGACGAAGGACATGATGTAGAACTGCGCGCCGATGACGGCCGGATCCTCGCAGAGCGCGATGGCGTGGGGGACCGGGAGGCCGGCGGGCTCGAGCGCGGAGATGACGCGGAACTCGCGCTTCATGTCGTGGGCGGTGGGGAGGACGTGCGAAAGGGGCGGGCGGCGCAGGACCCATGGCTTGTCGCCGTGCTCGAGCCGGTAGGTGATGTTCGAGCGGCCGTGGCCGATGACCTTCGCGGAAAGGGAGGGCACGGGCTCGACGTGCTCGCTGAACCAGGGCACGAGGCGCTCGAAGACGATGCCGGGGACGTTCTCGGTGGTGGTCATGCGGTGTGGGGCCTCCCAGACGCGCCGCTTTCATCCTCCTCGGTGGGGGTGACGTTAGCGTACGGTCAGACTACAATCCGTTGGGGTTGAACTGAACCCCGTTCATTATTCACCGGCCACCGGCTACGACCCAGGGAGGCGACATGGCCATCGACTTTACGCTTTCACCCGACGTGGAGGATGTCCGCATGCGGGTGCGCCGGTTCATGGACGAAGAGGTCCGGCCGACGGAAGAGAAGCTACGCCAGAACGAGTCAGACCGCAACGCGTACGTCTCGGCGATCGTGGGGCTGCGGCAGCGGGCTCAGGACCTGGGGCTGTGGAACCCGCACCTGCCGTCGGAGTGGAGGGGGATGGGGCTGGGGCCGGTGGCGATGGCGTTCGTTTCGGCGGAGGCGGGTCGCACGGGGATGGGGCCGTACATCATCAACGCGCAGGCGCCCGACGAGGGCAACATGCACACGCTGCTGCACGCGGCGAACCCGGAGCAGCAGGAGAAGTACCTGCGGCCGCTGGCCGAAGGGCGCTCGCGGTCGTGCTTCGCGATGACGGAGCCGGAGGTTTCGGGGTCGGACCCGACGCTGATCCAGACGCGGGCGGAGAAGGACGGCGACGACTGGGTGATCAACGGGCACAAGTGGTTCATTTCGGGCGCGAAGGGGGCGCGGTTCGCGATCCTCATCGCCTGTACGGACCCGGACGCGGACCCGCCGCAGGCGCGGAACTCCGCGTTCCTGGTGGACCTGCCGCAGCCGGGGTGGGAGATCGTCCGTGACATCGACACGATGGCGGGGATGGGAAACCACTGCGAGATCCGGATCACGAACCTGCGCGTGCCGAATTCGGCGATGCTGGGCGAGCGGGGTCACGGTCACCTGCTGGGGCAGTACCGGCTGGGGCCGGCGCGGCTGGCGCACTGCATGCGGTGGATCGGCAACGCCGAGGTGGCGCTGGAGATGATGGTCGACCGGGCGCTGAACCGGTACACGCACGGTTCGTTGCTGGCGGACAAGCAGGCGATCCAGTGGATGATCTCGGAGTCGGTGCTGGAGATGTACGCGGCGAAGCTGATGGTGATGCACGCGGCGTACCTCATCGAGAACGGGATGCCGTTCAAGCACGAGGTGGCGATGGCGAAGTACCACGTCGCGAACACGCTGTGGCGGACGGTGGACCGGGCGATCCAGGTACACGGCGCGCTGGGGTACTCGACGGACACGCCGCTGGAGCGGCTGCTGCGCAACGCGCGCTCGGCGCGGCTGGTCGATGGGGCGGACGAGGTACACCTGCAGACGATCGCGCGGAACACGATCGGCTGGTACAAGGAAGAAGGCAACACGCGGAAGGCGACGGGCGACCTGCTGTGATGGTCACACTGGAGTGAGGAATGAGGAAGGCATTGCTCCAGAGAAGGGTGGAAGCGCGCGTCTGATACCATGCCGAGCGTGATTCGCGCGCTCGCCCCGCTTTGCGCCGCGGTCGTGCTGCTTGCTGTCGCCTGCAGCGGCGGCGACGGTGACGACGGCTCCCCTTCACAAGGACCTACTGTTGTTGAAACGCCATCCACCGCGACGGGATGCAGTCCCGCACGCGCCGCGCAACCCGGCGACAGCGTAATCACGACGACGAGCGGTGGCGTCGAGCGGACATACGTGCTGCACGTGCCGCCGCTGTACGACGGCGCCGAGCCCGTGCCGCTGGTGCTGGTGCTGCACGGGTTTTCGCTCACCGGATCGTTCATGTCGGGGTACACGCTGTTCGGCGAGGAGGGGGACGGGGAGGGGTTCATCTCCGTCTTCCCGAACGGGCTGGGCGAGCCGCAGCGATGGAACGCGGACAAGACCGTCGACCAGGCGAACGACGTGGCGTTTCTGCGCGACTTGATCGCGAAGCTGCAGAGCGACCTCTGCATCGACAGCGACCGCATCTTCGCGGCGGGGTACTCGAACGGCGGGGGGATGGCGCAGCGGCTGGCGTGCGAGGCTCCGGACACGATCGCGGCGATCGGGACGGTGGCGGCGACGTACGTCGAGTGCAGGGCGCCGGTGCCGTGGATCGGATTCCACGGCACGGCTGACCCTTTGGTGCCGTTCGAAGGCGGGCCGAGACCCGCGGAGGCCGGTGGAGGCGAATTCTATCCGGCCCGGCGCGCGCTTTCGGAGTGGGCGCGGGAGGTGGGATGCGACGGCCTGGGGCAGATCTCGCGGCTGTCGGGAGACGTGGAGCTGACGACGTACGTGCGATGCACGCTGGGCGACGGCGAGGTACTGCTGTACACGATCCTGGCGGGCGGGCACACGTGGCCGGGGGCGTACGACCTCCCGGTGGAGACGGTGGGGACGACGTCGAAGCAGATCGACGCGACGAAGACGATGTGGGGATTCTTCTCGGCGCACGCGGGAACGCGCTGACGGCGCGGAGCTATGACGTGCCGAGCAGGTGGCGCTTGATCCAGTCCCAGGGCTTCGCCTCTTCGTAGTGCAGCAGCCACTCCTGGCCCAGCTTCGGGATGAGCAGGAGCACCATCGGGACGGCGACGGTGGCGGCCGAACGTGGGTACAGGCGCGGGAGAAAGCGCTGGACGATGACGCAGTAGAGCCACCAGTTCTCGAACATGTTGGGGAATGCGAGGAGGAGCCATCGCGTGTGGGTGGCTTCGAAGAGGACGACGCCCAGCGCGCGGTCGGCGAAGAGGACGATGGCGGGCCAGCGCGCCCAGGGGCTGGCCCAGCGGAGGGCGACGATGAGCTCCAATGACAGGTAGTAGGTATCGAGCCCCTTGTCCAACTCGGAGTAGTGGGAGCCGAAGCCGCCGAGGCCGATGATCTCGATGATGACGACGTCGAAGGTATCGAGGAGCATGGCGGCGAGGCCGCCGGCGAGTGGCGCGCGCAGGACGAGGAGCGGCACGGCGATGCGCAGGCCGATGACGATGAGTTCACCTTCGGTCACGCGGGGCTCCCCCTCATGGCTGCGTGGCTGCGCGCGCTTCGTGCGAGTATCGGGAGCGGGCGGGGATGGGGCAACAAAACCGCGCTGAATCGACATAATGATATTGCGAACAAGCGTTCTACGTGAGATAGTCGTCGCATGCCGCTCGCCAAAGTGCTGTCGTGCGCCGTCGTGGGACTCGAGGGGGAGATCGTCGAGTGCGAGGTCGACGTGTCGCGCCGGGGCTTGAACAGCCTGGCGCTGGTCGGGCTTCCGGACACGGCGGTGAAGGAAGCGAAGGACCGGGTCGAATCGGCGATCAAGAACAGCGGCTTCCTGTTTCCGAACGGGCGGATCATCGTCAACCTGGCGCCGGCGGACCTGCGCAAGGAAGGTCCGACGTACGACCTGCCGATCGCGGTGGGGATCATGGTCGCGGGCGGACGGGTGGTCGCGGACGTCGAGGGGTGCGTCTTCCTGGGGGAGCTGTCGCTGGACGGGAGCGTGCGCCACACGCAGGGCGTGCTGCCGATGGTGTCGTTGGCACGGGACCGCGGGATACGCACGGCGTACGTCCCGGCGATCGACGCGGTGGAGGCGGCGCTGGTGCCGGACATGACGATCTTCGGCGTTGCCACGATCGCGGCGCTGCTGAACCACCTGTCCGGGGAAGAGCCGCTGCCGCCGGTCGCGAGCCGCCGACCCTGCAGCTCGGGTCCGGCGCGACCGGTATGGCACGGCGTCGACTTCAGCGAGATCAAGGGCCAGGAGCACGTGAAACGCGCGCTGGAGGTGGCGGCGGCGGGCGGGCACAACGTGATGATGAGCGGGCCGCCGGGCAGCGGGAAGACGCTGCTGGCGCGGGCGCTGCCGTCGATCCTGCCGAGCATGACGCCGGATGAGATGCTGGAGGTCACGAAGATCTACTCGGTGGCGGGGCTGCTGCCCGCGGACACGCCGCTGATCAGCCAGCGGCCGTTCCGCTCGCCGCACCACACGATCAGTCAGCCGGGTCTCGTCGGCGGCGGGCGGAATCCACGTCCCGGTGAGATCACGCTGAGCCATCGGGGCGTGCTGTTCCTCGATGAGCTGCCGGAATTCGGGCAGCAGACGCTGGAGGTGATGCGCCAGCCGCTGGAGGATCGCTGCGTGACGATTTCGCGGGCGCAGGGGACGATCACCTACCCGGCGAACTTCATGATGATCGGCGCGGCTAACCCATGTCCCTGCGGGTACGCGGGTGACACTGCGCGCGAGTGTTCGTGCTCGGGGTCGACGATCACGCGGTACCAGAAGCGGATCTCGGGGCCGCTGCTGGACCGGATCGACATCTTCGTGGAGGTGCCGCGGGTGGAGTACGAGAAGCTGGCGGGGGAGGCGGGCGGCGAGCTTTCGGCGGCGGTGCGTGAGCGAGTCGAGGATTCGCGACGGTTGCAGCTCTCGAGGCTGGAGGGCAAAGGGCTGCTGTGCAACGCTGAGATGTCGCCCACGGAGGTGCGCGAGCACTGCCAGGCGCGGATGGACGAGCAGGCGCAGTCGCTGCTGCGGCTGGCGATGGCGCAGCTCTCGCTGTCAGCGCGGGCGTTTCACCGCATTCTGAAGCTGGCGAGGACGATCGCGGACATGG
>DATECV010000043.1:0-10512 GCA_035286725.1 Dehalococcoidia bacterium
AACGGGCGGCCGCGGGATCGTAACCGCCCGTCGAGAATCGACGTTCAAAATCGGCCGAGGTGAGGATCGGCTCTCTCATCTGCCATACTTCACGCATGAACCCGGTACTGCTCGCCGCGTCCGACTACGGCCTGGTCGTCGCCAGCGGCTTCGTGCTGCTGTTGTTCCTGGTCGTCGGCTGGGTCGTGATCCAGGGCACGCGGGCGCAGATGTTCTGGCGCACACGCGTCGATGAGGGTGACACCGACATCATCTCGATGCTCGTCGCGGAGGAGATCGGCCGCTGGCGCACCATGCGCATGCCGAAGGGCCTGGAGCCCGGCGTCTGGCACGGCATCCAGACCGCGGAGCTGGTCGAGGTCCAGTCAGACGGCGTCCGCCTCAGCGCAACGGCCGAGGGCCAGTACGCGATGGTCGGCGGCCGCCGGCAGCAGGTCAGCAGCGCACTCGGCGAGGGGATGAAGGTCACGGCGAAGCTCGCCGATATGGCGCTGTACGACATCCCGAACGTACGCCTGCCCTGGGTGCAGGTGGACATTTACAGCACCTACCGCGACGCCGAAGGAGCCGCCCAGCGCCGTGTCATCTCGACGGTGGCGCGTCGCGAGATCGCCGATGAGCTCGCCTGGGAGGAGTTGGAAGCGGAAGCCGTCGTGCATGCCTTCGGCGGCCGCTTCCTGCTGGACGATCGCGGCAACGCGCTGCCCATAGACGCCGACGGCGGCGAGCCTGCCGGCGTGCCTGCCGCGTTCTACAAGGACGACTAGCCGTGTTGCGCTTCCTCACCGCCGGCGAATCACACGGCAAGGGCCTCGTCCAGATCGTCGAGGGCATCCCCGCGGGCCTCGAGCTGTCCGAGGACTACATCGCCATCGACCTACGGCGCCGGCAGGGCGGCTACGGCCGCGGCCGTCGCCAGAAGATCGAGCAGGACCGCGCGGAGATCATCTCGGGTGTGCGCCACGGAAAGACGCTGGGCAGCCCCATCTCGCTCCTGATCCGCAACCGCGATTGGGAGAACTGGACCGAGCAGATGTCCGTCGAACCCATCGAGGCTCCGGTCGAGAAGATCACCCGCCTGCGCCCGGGGCACGCGGATCTCGCCGGCACCGTGAAGTACGACTTCGACGACGCGCGCAATGTCCTCGAGCGTTCGTCGGCCCGCGAGACGGCCTCGCGCGTCGCTGTGGGCGCGGTGTGCAAGCGCTTCCTCGAGGAGTTCGGCCTGCGCTTCTACAGCCACACGGTGCAGATCGGCGACGTCGATGCGCTCGTGCCCGAAGAAGTCGACTGGGAGGCCGTCGAGGAGTCGCCCGTGCGCTCGGCCGACGCCGCCGGCGCCGAGAAGATGGTTGCGGCCATCGACGCCGCCCGGAACGCTGGCGACACGCTGGGGGGCGTCGTCGAAGGTCGCGTGACCAACGTGCCGATGGGCCTCGGCAGCCACATCCAGTGGGACCGGAAGATAGACGGGCGTCTGGCGCAGGCGCTCATGAGCATCCACAGCGTGAAGGGCGTCGAGATCGGCGCGGGCTTCGGCGCGACGCGCACGACCGGCTCCCATGTCCACGACGTGATCCTCCCGCGCGAGCGTTGGTCAGACCGGCCGTGGGCGCGCGCCACCAACCACGCGGGCGGCACCGAGGGTGGCATGACGACGGGCCAGGACATCGTCGTCCGCATCGCCCTGAAGCCCATCGCCACGCTCCCGCGCTCGCTCCCGACGGCGGACCTGCTGACCGGCGAGGAGATGCCCGCGCACTACGAGCGCAGCGATGTCTGCGTCGTGCCCGCCGCCGGCATCATCGTCGAGGCGATGTGCGCGATCGTGCTGGCGGAAGCGGCTCTGGAGAAGTTCGGCGGCGACTCGATGGGCGAGACGCTGCGCAACTGGCGTGCGTTCGAGGCGACGACCGGACCCCGGTCACTGCGCGATTAGCGCCGAAATGAAACGAAACTGGACGCGATTTCAAAACGAGAACTGACATGACAATCGAACGCATCTGGCTGACGGGATTCATGGGCACGGGAAAGTCGCGCATCGCGCGGCCGCTTGCCGCCGCCCTCGACTGGACCCCCCTCGACATCGACACCATGATCGAACGGGAGGCCGGCGACAGCATCGCGCACATCTTCAAGTCGGGCGGCGAGGGCGCATTCCGCGCGCTGGAGGCGCAGGCCGTCGACAGCGTCTCAGGCATGGCGCACGTCGTCATCGCGACGGGCGGCGGCACCGTTCTCTCGCAGGCGAACCGCGACCTCATGCGCCGCGACGCCTTTGTCGTCTGCCTCGACGCGCAGCCGGAGACTATTGCGAAGCGCATCATGGAATCCGACGCACACGTGTCCGAGCGCCCGCTGCTGGCCGGCGGTGACCCCGTGGCGCGCATCGCCACGCTGAAGGGCGACCGCGAGCCCCTCTACCATCAGGCCGACCTCACCATTACCACCGACGACCTGACGCCGGACGAGATCACGCACCGCATCCTGCTGGCCTACCGCGAGCGGACGGCGCTGGCCGGGAGCGCGCCGTGATCCGCGTCACCGCGGCCAGTGGCGCCTACGAGATCCACTCCCGATGGGGCGCGCTGGCCGACCTCGGATCGCTTATGCGGGACGTTGGACTCGGCGGCGCGACCTTCGTGGTGACGGACAGCAACGTGGGCCCGCAGTTCGGCGAACGCACGCTGGCTGCTCTCCACGCGGCCGGTTTCGAGCCCGCGCTGTTCACCGTCCCCGCCGGCGAGGCGAGCAAGAGCCTCGACACGGTTCGCCACGTGTACGACTGGCTCATCGACCACCGGGCGGAACGCGCGTCGGCGGTGGTTGCGCTGGGCGGGGGTGTCGTTGGCGACCTCGCGGGCTTTGTCGCGGCGACGTACCTGCGCGGCGTGCCGTTCGTGCAGTGCCCGACGTCCCTGCTCTCGATGGTCGACGCCTCGATCGGCGGCAAAGTCGGCGTGGACCACCCCCGCGGCAAGAACCTGATCGGCGCCTTCTACCCGCCGCGTCTCGTCGTCCAGGACACAAGCCTGCTGGCGGCGCTGCCGTCCCGATCGCTGCGCGAGGGGTTCGCCGAGGTGATCAAGCACGGCCTGATCATGGATCCGCCCATGCTCGACGTGCTGGAGGCGGAGGCCAAGCGCCTACTCGCCGTCGAGCCCGACCTCATCACCGAGGTCGTCGCCCGTAACGCCGCTCTGAAGGCGAAGATCGTGTCCGAGGACGAGCGCGAGGGCGGCCTGCGCGCCATCCTCAACTACGGCCACACCATCGGTCACGCCATCGAGGCGGTGACGGCGTATGGCCCCATCCTGCACGGCGAGGCGATCAGCGTCGGAATGATGGCCGCAGCCGAGATGGGTCGGCGCACGGGCATCACCCCGCCCGCGATCGCCGAACGGCAGCGCCGGCTGTTTCAGCTGTACGGCCTGCCCGTTCGCAGCCCGGGCCTCGATGCGGACGCGGTGCTCGCGGCGACACGGCTCGACAAGAAAATGGCCGGGAGAAAACTGCGCTGGGTGCTGCTCGAAGACGCCGGCCGCCCCGTCGTGCGCGACGACGTCCCGGACGGCGTAGTCCTCGACGTCCTCTCCGAACTGTTCGCCTGATCAGGCGGTCCGTCGTGCGGGCCGTGCCGCTACCCGCCGCTCCCGCCTTCGCGTCATCCTCGACAGGGATCCACCGTCGAGCAGCATGATGCCGTGGCGGTCCGCCAGGTCGATCGCCGGCTGCGTGAACTCGGAGGTCGTCACGAAGATGCCCGCATCCGCCTGGTGGTGTACCGAGATCATCCCGATGAACTTCTGTACCTCGGCCGAGCCCACGCGCTGACCCGGTGCCTTTCGCTTGCACTGCACGGCAATGGAACGCCCCTTCGGGTCCCGGCAGAGGATGTCCGCCGCGAGGTCCCCCGGCCCGCCTACCACGCTCACGTCCCGGTAACCGCGGCCGCGCAGCATCCGCGCCACCGCAGTCTCGAACTCCGCCGGCGTCAACGCGAGCAGCTCGCCAAGCGTCCTTGCGTCTCGCCTGCGGAGGCGCTCCAGGCTTATCCACACGGCGATCAGGAGGACGATGGCGACGGCGTACATGAAGATGAACGCCGCCGTGAACGCGTCGCCCCTGGCGCCGGTCCAGCGCAGGATCGCCGCGGCGACGCCGCCGCCGATCGCGGCCGCGACAAGCGCGATCGCACCCATTCTGCGCACGAGCCCGAAGCGAAAGGGGAACGCCATCGCGCGCGCGAGCATCCCCACGGCGGTCACCATGCGTCGAGTTATAGCGCAATCGTGACGGTTCGTGCGGCGTCGAGCTACCCGTGCGTGATCTGCACCTTGATCGCGCCCGACGACTTGTCGTCGGCCGTTGCGTACGCGCGCTCGATCTCCGACAGCGGGAAGCGGTGGGTGATGCACCGCCGTAGCGACTCCGCGTTCCGCCGCATGATCTCGATCGCGAGCTCGTAGTCGGAGTGGCGCCCCGGCCGCCCGTAGCAGTTCGCTCCCACGACCTTCGGCTCCTTGATGAAGAACATGATCGGGTGGAGCTGCACCGGCTGCGTGAAGGCGCCCAGCACGCTGATGCGCCCGCCCAGCCCCACGACCGTGAACGCGTCCGCCAGCGTGCTCGCGTGGCCGCCAACGGTCTCGACGACGACGTCGGCTCCGCCCGTGGCGGCGGCCAGCTTGCCGATGCTGCCCGGGTCGTCGCCGAACACAGCGTCCGCGCCCAGCGCCTCTGCCATCGCCTTCTGGTGCGGGTGCCGCGCCGTCGCCGCCACGTACGTCGCCCCCATCGCCTTCGCCGCCGCGATCGCCATCAGCCCGATCGTGCCCGCACCGAGGACTGCCACGCGGTCGCCGAAGCGAATGTCGACCAGCCGCAGCCCGTGTACGGCAACGGCCAGCGGCTCGCACAGGGCACCCAGCTCGAAATCGACCTCGGGCGGCAGCTTGTATAGCGCGTACGAGGGCAGGGCCAGGTACTCGCCCAGGCCGCCCGGGATGTTCAGCCCGTTCGCCTTGCGTTGCGGGCACAGTTGATAGTTGCCGGACCGGCACTGCACGCAGCGCAGGCACACGTCGAACAGTTCCAGTGCCACGCGGTCGCCCGGCTCGAAGCCAGTGACACCCTCGCCCAGCGCCGCCACCTCGCCGGAGCACTCGTGCCCCAGGACGAAGCCCGGCGGCACCGGGAACTCGCCCCGATAGAAGTGCAGGTCGCTGCCGCAGACCCCGACGTTGCGCACCCGTACCAGAACCTGCCCGGGCCCGGGCGAGGGCTGCTCGGCTTCCTGGATCTGGAACGTGCGCGTCTTCGTCAGCGCTACTTGCTTCATCTCACAGCTCCAGGAATTCATCGACTGCAAGTCCGGATTGGCTGACGATCGCGCGAACCGTGCCTTCAGGCAAGGCTCCTGCGTGTCTGGGCACAGTGACACGGCGCCTCGAAAGAGGGTGTATCCAGATCTCGTGACTGCCCTTCGCCTGCCGGTGGTGAAGCCCGCGCGCCGTGGCTTGCGGATGACTTCGTTTGAGGAAAAGCCCGCGAGGCGGCCCATCAGTCTATGGTGACGGGAATGCGGAGGTCGGCCTCGGACGAGGGTGAGGTGGATCGCAATGCCGGCGGCAGTTCGTCGCCGTCCGCGATGTATGACTCAATCAACTTGCGGGCGACGTCCTGTGCGATTTCAAGCGTCTCCGCGAGTGTTCTCCCCTGAGCGATGAGACCCGGCAAATCGCCGCTGGTGGCGAGAAATCCGCCTTCGGCGAGCGGTTCCACATGGATGCCGATAAGCGTCTCTGTCATGACCCAAATCATACCGGAGATCAGGTTGGTTATCATGGAGCCGTGAGGGCGCTGAATCAACCGGAGTCGTGGTGGGGCTGGCACGGATACAACCAGCCGCAGGCGCTCTCCATCACGCAGATCATGCGCGCGGGGACGTTCCCGCCGCGTATCGGCGCCATCCTCTGGCTGGCGATGGAGTGCGGCCGCTCGCTCATCCTCGCCGCCGACCCTCCCGGCGCCGGCAAGACCACGATCCTGACGGCGATGCTGGCGTTCGCGAAGCCCGAGGCCTCGGTCTACTTCACGCAGGGCTGGGGCGAGACCTTCCCTCTGCCCGCCCAGACGCCGGAAGACCCGCCGCTGTACATCCTCATCAACGAGATGAGCGACCATCTTCCCGTCTACTCGTGGGGACCCTACGTGCGGAAGACGTTCGAGCTTGCCGCGGACGGCTACTCCTTCGCCTCCACGATGCACGCCGATACCGTCGACGGTGTCATCGAGCAGTTGAGGGACGAGTGCGACGTTCCTGAGACGCTTCTGGGGCACCTCGCGTTCGTCGTCCCTATGTTCGTGGGTCACAGGGACGGAGCCCGCGTCCGCCGCGTCAGCGAGATCGCCGTCCTGGAGCCGCTCGGCACGTCGTACGACCGCCACTCGATCGCGTGCTGGCAGCGGGAAGGCGACGGCTACGACGTGCTCAGCACCCCCGCCCAGATCAACGCCGCCGCCCGCCGCCTCGGCATGGAAGACGACGAGTTCCTCGACGAGTTGGGGCGGCGCGAGCGGTTCCTGGAAGAGTTGCTGCGGGACAACGTGCTTTCGATGGACGACGTGCAGCTTCGGGTACTCCGCTTCTCAGGCTACGACGCCGTCGAGGAGTAGCGGGCGACGGGCGCGTCCCGCCCGGTGCTCATCCCCCATCCGGCCCCTACCACCACGGCCACGCGGGCGGCAGAATGAAGCCCGCGAACAGCGATGACGGCCGCTGCCGGGCGGCCTCCAGAAAGGACAACGGGCAGTGGTCACACGCATCGGCATCAACGGCTTCGGCCGCATCGGCAGGCAGGTCTTCAAAGCGATCAAGGAGCGGCACGGCGACAAGCTCGTGGTCGTCGCGATCAACGATCTTGTCGACAACGAGACGAACGCGCACCTGTTGAAGTACGACAGCAACTACGGCCGCTACCCGGGCACGGTGCAGGCCACGAAGACCGGCCTCACCGTCGATGGCAAGGCCGTGGCCGTCTTCGCCGAGCGGGAACCGGGCAAGATCCCGTGGGGCAAGGCAAATGTCGACCTGGTGATCGAATCCACGGGCCTCTTCACCGACGCCAACGTCGCGCGCGACCACATCCACGACGGCGTGAAGAAGGTCATCATCTCGGCGCCCGCCAAGAACGAAGACGTCACCATCGTCCTCGGCGTGAACCAGGAGATGTACCGGAAGGGCCAGCACAAGGTCATCTCGAACGCCTCCTGTACCACGAACGGTCTTGCGCCCACGACCAAGGTGCTGCTCGATACGTTCGGCTTCCTGAAGGGGCAGATGACCACCATCCACGCCTACACGAACTCCCAGCGCCTGCTGGACATGCAGTCGAAGGACCTCCGCGAAGCCCGCGCCGCCGCCCTCAACATCGTGCCCACCTCCACCGGCGCGGCGCGCGCCCTGAAGCTCGTGATCCCCGAGATCGAGGGCAAGCTCGACGGCGTGGCCTACCGCGTGCCCACGCCCACGGTGTCCATCGTCGAGATCGTGGCGCTCGTGAAGAAGAAGACCACCGCCGCCGAGGTGAACGCCGCGATGAAGGCCGCCGCG
Source organism: Dehalococcoidia bacterium (assembly GCA_035286725.1). Lineage (GTDB taxonomy): Bacteria > Chloroflexota > Dehalococcoidia > DSTF01 > JACRBR01 > JACRBR01. Next base: position 7,616 of record DATECV010000043.1, read on the forward strand.
AAGGGCAAGATGAAGGGCATCCTCGCCGTCAGCGACGAGCCGCTCGTCTCGATGGACCTGAAGGGCGACCCGCACTCATCGACGGTGGATGCGCTCACGACCAACGTGGTGGGAGGCGATCTTGTAAAGGTCGCCTCGTGGTACGACAACGAGTGGGGCTACTCCTGCCGCACCGCCGACCTCTGCGCCTTTATCGCGGGCAAGGGCCTGTAACAGGGAGCGAGGCGCCGTCACACAGCAAGGAGGCCGGCCCGTCCGGCCTTCTTTGTCGGGAAGACCAGGGGAATCGCGTGACTTCAATTCCATTGCGCCCCGCCGGGCAGCCACGGCCTCACCCGCACGATGAGGCGCCGTACCAGGCGTTCATCGCAGCCAGCCTGATCCTGGGCATCGGCGGCGGCTTCCTGCTGTCTGTATTGCTGCCCCTCGCCCGCACGCTCGACTGGGGTTGGGGCGCCACCCAGCGCTGGGCCGTGCTGGTGCAGGTACACGGCCAGCTCCAGCTCATCGGCTTCGTTGGACTGTTCATCATGGGCATGGCGCTCCGGCTCATGCCCCGCATCTCGGGCCGCCCGCTCGCCTTGCGCCCGCTGGTCCCGCTCCTGATCCCGTCGATCGGCGGGTATGTGGTCCTGCGTTCCTTCGCCCAGCCCCTCGATGACGGCCCGCTGCGCGACGCGTCCCTCGCCCTCTCCGCCGGGTTGCTGGCGCTCGGCGCGTTGGCGTTCGCCGCGATCGTCCGGGGCACCGTACTCCATCGCCAGAGCAGGGCCGAGGCCACCGGGTACTTCTTCGCGCTCGGTGCCGCCGGCTTGCTCGCCGGCGCCGCCATCAACGCCGTCCAGACGTACCAGCTCGTGCGCGACTCCCTCGCCGCCGCGCCCGCCATGCGCCAGTCGGCCCTGGTGTTCGAGCAGCAGTTCGGATTCCTGCTCATGTTCGTGGCGGGCGTCAGCTCGCGCGCGATCCCCGGCCTCACGGGCAAGCCGCGCCGTCAGCTAGCGCCTCGGCTGGCGTCCGTCGTGCTGGCGCTGGGCGTCGCGCTCTTCACGGCCTACGCCCTCATCGCCGCGGATCGGCGTCCCTCCGAAACCGTTGTCCGCATGGGGGATGCCGGTATCGCGCTGACCGGGGTTGCCTTTGGCATGCTGGTATGGATCTCGGGCGCGCTCTCGCCGTCCAGCCGCGTGGCGCCCGCCTCGCGCATGCAATTCTGGTTCGTGCGCTCGGCCTTCGCCTGGATGCTGGTCGCGGCGCTGCTGGCGGTCTGGTACGGCGTCCGCGACTTCCGCGATGGCGTACCGCCGGACCAGTTCCAGCTCGATGCCCTACGCCACGTCGTGACGGTCGGCGTGCTGACCATGATGATCGTCGGTATGGCCATGCTCATCGTGCCGGAGTTCGCCGGCCGGCGCCTGCAGCACCGCGACGAGCGCTGGCTCCACTGGGCGATGATCGCGTCGCTCAACATCGCTTCGGCGCTCCGCATCTGGCCCGCGCTCGAGGGGACCGGGTGGCTCGTTGACACGCGTTACTGGCCGATCGCGATCTCCAGCCTGCTGGCCAGCGGCGTCATCATCGTCTTCGCCGCCATGTTCACCCAGAGCTGGTGGGAGCAACGCGACCCAGCCTGGTCGGCGAACGCCGCGGGCATCGAGCCCGCCGCGCCCGGGCAATAGCCGCGGCACCGCGGATCCTCCTCTGTCATCTGCTCTCTGGCACTTGACCGTGACCCGGCGCCCGTTTGATAGTGTTGCGATTCGCGGCCGCCGCCTTCTCGGAGTGCCGCGGGCGTCGTCCCGAAGGAGGATCGCGTGCGTATGACGTGGCGCCACCTGTCGACCCTGGCTGTCGCCTCCGCCCTGCTGGTACTCGGGACCGCACTCGCCGGGTGCAGCGACGACGACGCGCCCGATCCGACGCCAGCCGCCTCATCGCAGGCGACGAGCGGCGCCACGCCGGAGACGACGACCCCGGCCGAGATCCCCGTCACCAATGCACCCACCGGCCCGGTCACGTTCGACGTGCTGGCCGGGAGCACCGAGGGCAACAAGGATGTCGAGGCGTTCATGCCCGCCGACATCCGCGTGCGCGCCGGCGACAGCATCCGGTGGACCTCGCACGGGTTCGAGGGCCACACGATCACCTTCGGCAACGGCGACGATACGCTCGCCAGCCTGGGCGACTATCTGCTCCCCAATCCCGCCAACCCCGACGAGCGGATCTTCAACCCGAGGCTCGCCCTCGCCAGCGAGAAGCAGGGCACGCACGACGGTACGACCGAGTGGATCAACTCGGGCTTCTTCGGCGTCCCGGCCGCGCAGGATTACACCCTCACGTTCACGAAGGAGGGGCTGTACACATACCTCTGCCTCGTGCACCCGTTCACCATGACGGGCACGGTCACCGTTGAGCCGCCCGGCGCGCGCGTCGACTCGGCCGAAACGGTCTCGGCCCGCGGCGATGCACTCGCCGCGCAGTATTTCGACGAGCTTGCCGCCGAAGCGAAGCGGCTGGACGAAGCGGCCTACAGCGCGCCCGGCCCCAATGGCTCGACCATCCACTACGTCCAGGTCGGCGCCATCACCGACCACGGGCAGGTCGCCATCTACATACCGGGCGCCCTCGATATCGCGCCGGGCGACACCGTCATCTTCCAGAACGACGACCGCAACTTCCACAACGTGATCTTCCGTGGTAACCGCGAGCTGCCCTCGGGCATCGGGATCATTCCCGATCCAGAAGGCCGCGGCCTGAACTTCTCGCTCGACAACGCTTCTGCCATCGCCGTCGATCCACCGCCCGGGGGGTTCGACGACCAGACGTTCCTGTCGTCCGGCTCGCTCGGCGTGTTACAACCGCGTCTCACCTGGACGTTGCGCTTCGACAAGCCCGGC
>DATECV010000044.1:0-2328 GCA_035286725.1 Dehalococcoidia bacterium
CTTCAGGCGTCAGCTTCCGGAACTTCTTCCTTGCGGGAAACCGCTCTCGCTCAGCGACCATCGCACACCTCGTTGGAGAAGTGTACCGCTACCGCGCGGCCGCCACCGGCGAGTACCCCACGCGCGGAAGCGCCTGCTTCAGCGCGTCGAAGCACGCCTGCAGGTCTTCCTGCGACACCAGCCCCAGGTGGCCGATCCGGAAGATCTTCCCGGTCAGCGCGCCCTGACCGCCGGCCAGCACCGTGTTGTACTCCGTCCGCATCAGCTTGTTCAGCGCCGGCCCGTCCACGCCCTCGGGCACCCACACCGCCGTCACCGTGTTCGATGCGTAGCGTTCCTCCGCCGGCACGATCTTCAGGCCCATCGCCTTCACGCTGTCCCGCGTGAACTGGCCTAGCCGCGCGTGCCGATCGTGGATGTTCTTCAGCCCTTCCTTCTGCAGCTTTTGCAGCGCGACGTCCATGGCGAAGTACACGGAGACAGCCGGCGTCCACGGCGTCTGCCCCTTCTCCAGGTAGCTCTTCGCCTTCGCGTAGTCGAAGTAGTACCGCGGGATCCGCGCCTGCTCGACGGCCTTCCATGCCCGAGGGCTCACCGCCACCATCGCCATCCCCGGCGGCACCATCCAGCCCTTCTGCGAGCCTGTGAATACCACGTCCAGATCCCACGCGTCGATCGGCAGCGGCACCGAGCCCAGGCTGCTGATCGCGTCCACCAGGATCAGGATGTCAGGCCGTACGCCGCGGATCGCCTTCGCGATCGCACCCAGATCGTTCGTCACGCCCGTCGATGTCTCGTTGTGCGTCACCATCACGGCCTTGAAGGAAGCGTCCTTCTTCAGCGCCTCGGCGATCTGGTCCGGGTCGGCCGCCGTGCCTTGCTCGAACGACAGCTTCTCCACGTTCACGCCGTACGTCAGCGCGATGTCCGCGAACCGGTCGCCGAACACGCCGATCGACACGCACAGCGCCCGGTCGCCCGGCGAAAATGTGTTCACCACCGCCGCCTCGATCGCGCCAGTCCCTGCCGAGGTCAGCGTCAGCACGTCGTTCTTCGTCTCGAAGAACTGCTGCAGGCTGCTCGTGATGCGCGTGATGATCTCCTGGAACTCCGGTCCGCGGTGGTTGATCATCTGCCGCGACATCGCCTGCAGCACGTCATCAGGGCAGGGGGTAGGGCCGGGGATCCGTAGATTCACGCTCACGTCGGGCTCCTTCGTGCGTCTCGCAGGGCTGCCTTCGCCCCGTGTTCGTAGGGTAGGGCTTCACCCCGCCCGAGGGTGGGGCCGGCGGGGACGGCATCCCGGGGAGATTGTGCCTCCCCTCACAAACTTCTTTGCGCATCATAGGCCAGGCCGCGGAGGCGATCAAGAAGCTATAGAAGCCGTCGAACTGCGCCCTGCGTCGAGCGAATATCGCTAAGCCGCGAGCGCGACCGGCTCGCCTGCACCAGCCGTCTCGACCGCCGGCAGCCGCGTCAGTGCGCACCACGCGAACACGCCGACGGTGACAAACACCATCACAGCCAGCCCGTTCGCCGTCAAGAACCACCCCATGAAGAGCACGGGTACCAGATAGAGGAGCACCAGCTCCGCATCAAGCCTGCGCCGCCCCGGCAGCGCAAGCTCGCGCGCTCCCGCCCCTCCGATCATCAGGGCGATCGCGACGAAGAGCAGCAGCATGCTCTCCATGTGCACGTGCGGCGACACCAGGAGTGGGAGAATCGACGCCAGCGCGTAGGCCCGTGGCGACGATGCGCCTTCACGCCATCTCCGCGCGGACACATACAGCGCCCCCGCTCCGACCGCGAGCGCCCCTGGCGCCCAGTACACAAGGCTGTCCCGTCCAGCGATGCTCGCGATCAGTCCGCGCCAGTTCGCCATGACCTCGGGTCGCACGTCCATGGTTGCCGGCATGTCCCTGACGCCAGTGATCAGCCCGGCGTAGTCGATTGTGACCCCCGGACCCATCACGGCCAACGGCGCGGCGAACGCGGCCAACCCGATCGCGCCCAACGTCGCGAGCGTGCGCCAGCGATGTTGCCACAACAACAAGAGCACGACGCCAAGCAGGAAGTGCGGCTTTACCAGCGCGAGCGAGAGCACTGCCCCGGCCGCCACATCGCGATTTGTCCGCAGCAGCTGCCATCCCAGCAGCAATGCGATGGTGACGATCAGATCGACCTGACCCCACGACAACGTAACGACTACCGGAATCGAGCACAACGTGCAGGCCAGCACCGTCGTACGCAGACGTCCGGCGACTGGCGCGAGTTCGCGGTGAAGGAGCGCCCCAAAACACGCCAGCAGCACGAGGTTCACCGCCGCGA
>DATECV010000045.1:0-8926 GCA_035286725.1 Dehalococcoidia bacterium
GCCGTCGTGAAGACCGCCCAGCGCGTCGCCGAGCGCCTCGACTCCGGCAACATCGTCTGTCTCTTCGCCGACGGCGGCTGGAAGTACCTCAGCACCCAGCTCTGGACCACCAACTACGAAGACCTCCCCGAGGACATCGAAGACAAGATCTGGTGGTAGCGATCGCGGTATGCAGGCGGCGGATTGGCAGGAAATTGTCGGAGCAATCATCCCCGCCATCCAGCAATCTGAAATCGCACAGAGCGCCGTCAGGCTGACCCACATGGCTCATAAGCATCAGCGAGATATCAGGCGAGGGCCATTGCCGCCGGCGCTCCGCTCACGCGATGCTGCGATCGATGATTTCATCGAAGGTTCTTGGTCTCCCCAATAGTGGTGCGGCGGAGAAGGTCGGTGGTGGCTGGGTTATCTTGGCCGCCGCTCTCGCTCTCGGCCTGGCGGGGGATCTTCTGTTGCGCCCCCGGCCTTGGGGTCTGAACGTCACAGTCTGGCTCATGGGGCTGTGTGCGACGACGATGGTTCTCCCGCGCTTCGAGCCGCTGAGGCTTCCCCGAGCGCGTGGAACCGCATGGTTGTGTGCGGCGTTCGGCTTCTCGCTCATGCTTATGTGGCGGTCGTCGACGGTCCTTCAGATTCTGAATCTCATCGCCGTCTTCCTCTGTCTGGGGATGGTGGCGTTCCGGACGAGCGCAGGTGGCCTGCGCGTGGCGAGCAGCACCGAGTACGCAGCGAGCGCATTGGTATCGGCTCTGCATGCCGTTGTCGGCGGGTTCGTCCTCCTTGGTGACCACCTTGATTGGCGACTGATCGCAGCGCGTGAACGTTCCGCCCATTTCGCTGCACTGGGTCGGGGGCTGGCGATTGCCGCAGTGCCGGTGCTGGTCTTTGGCGCACTGTTCGCGTCCGCTGACATCTTTTTTCGAGATCTGCTTCGAGATGCCTTGGTGTTAAGTCCAGAGCAGGCGCTTGAACACCTGATGTTGTGGACGTTGCTCGCCTGGTTGGCAGGGAGCTACCTGTGGGGCGCGCTCCTTGCTGAACGCGAACCGGTGCCGGAAGCGCCTCGGATAGGTTGGCTTCGCTTCGAATTTATCGAGGTTAGTGTGGTCTTCGGGCTCATCGAAGCGCTCTTCTTGTCGTTCGTTGGCGTCCAGTTTCGCTATCTGTTCGGCGGCGCCGATCGGGTCGAGTCGTCTTCGTCGCTGACGTATGCGGAGTATGCCCGGCGCGGGTTCTTCGAGCTCGTTGCGGTCGCGGCGCTCGTAGTCCCCTTCCTGCTCTTTACCCATTGGCTGCTATCCAGGGGACAGTCGCGCCTTCACCGGTTCTACGCCGCGTTCGCCGGACTGCTGGTCGCATTGGTGTTCGTGGTGATGGCGTCTGCTCTTCAGCGGATGCGTCTGTATCAGGAGACATTCGGGTTGACCGAACTCAGGCTCTACACCACGGCCTTCATGTTCTGGCTGTTTGCCGTGTTCGTGTGGCTCACCTTCACGGTCCTCCGTGGCCGTCGTGAACGCTTTGCCTTCGGTGTCTTCATGGCCGGTCTTGCTGTCATCGTGGGCCTGAACCTTCTCAACCCTGACGCTTTCATTGTCCGGCGAAACGCGGCGATCGCGAGCAGCGACCGTCCCTTCGACAGTGCGTATGCCCTCAATCTGAGTTCCGACTCCGTGCCATCGCTCGTGGCCAACCTTGACAAGGTGCCACTGGAGGAGCGCTGCGCCTTAGGCAGGGAGCTTCGGCGCCGTTACCTCGACGAAGGTGCGGATTGGCGAACCTGGACGTGGAGTCGATACCAGGCCCGCAGCGCGGTTCGGTCCAGCAGCGAACTCGCCGCTGCGTGCGACGTGGGAAGCAGTGAATGACGGTGGTGGCGGAGTGATCTCACCTTAGAAACGCGGGCCACACACGATAGAGTACTCAGGAACTCGGCGCACCCGTTTGTCACGTAGCCCACACGTAACCCAGGTTGAGGCTGTTGGGGTGACCTCGCAGGGCGATCCTGTTGGGAGGTACCCTCAAGTGTCCTCGGATGTCCCACCGCATCACACAGGAGGCGTGCCATGACCGCCGTATTCCTACCGTTCGAGCTCGCCGCACTGATGGCGGCCGCCGCCGTATTCGCCGCGATGCTCGTCGTTAACCAGTGGCTCCTGGGCATCGGCCTCTAACCCGCGTCGCTGCCCCTCGACCACGCCGTCTCGATCACCGGTGGATGCAGCAGCGTCTGCAGGACGGTGCAGTACGCCTCCGTGCCGCGCCGCAGCCGCTCGATCTGCTCGTCGGTCGCGTCCGGCGCGGTGATGTCGAACCGCGTCCGGATCGCCGCGAACCCCACCGGCGCCTTCCGCGCGATGCCCAGCGTTCCCCGCAGGTCCAGATCGCCCTCGACCGTTACGTCGACGCACTCCACCGGCACGCCCGACGCCTCGGCCACCATCTGGCACGTGATCTGCGCGCACGCCGCCAGCGCGCCCAACAGCAAGTCCCCGCTGCACGCCGCCGTGCCCGCTCCGCCCACACCCGCGTGCGCCTGCGCCTCGTACACCGCCCGCCCGATGTCCACCGAGCACGCCGTCGCCGTCTCCCCATGCCGCGCCTCCACCGTCAGCGTGATGAGCGCAGCGTCCGGCTCCGCCCGGTACCGCTCCTTGATCGGCCCCTGTATCTCCCGCAACTCCATGTCGGCCTCCAGTCGAACGTTAGGAGAGTGTAGTCCGGCATCACTTCGAGTAGAATGTCGGGGGCGATAGAACTTCTTTACCTCATCGTCAACGACCCGAACATCATGCACGGCCAGGCCACGATCCGCGGAACACGCATTCCCGTGACCGTCGTTCTGGACTGCATCGCTGCGGGTATGTCTCCGGCTGAGATTGTGGATCACTATCCTCCAATGACGCCTGAGGGCATTCGGGCCGCCGCCGCATACGGCGCGTTGCTGGCTCTCGAGGAAGTTCTTCCTCTGCGCTCGTGAAGATCAAGATCGGCGAGAGCCTCTCCAGGTACGTGGCCGGTGTGCGCGTTGCTAGCGCTTGATGCCGTTGTCGCGCGTCGCGCGCTGCATCAGGAAGAGCAGCAGCACCCCAACAATCGCGGCCACAAGCGTGAGGATCCAGGCGCTACCTCCCGTCCTCTGGCCGGTGCCCGTCGATGGAAGCGCCGGTGAGCGTACTTCTCCCAGGACGGTGGTCTCAGCGCGCGGCGTGCCGGGCTGATCTGTACCGGCAAGCGAGGACGAAAGGGGCGTGTTACGTGCTGTGGGCGTACCGCTGGCCGTCGTTGTGCCCGTGCGATTGATGGCCCTGGTAGATGTGGCCCTCGGTGTCGTGGTCGGCACAGCGGTCTTCGTAGCCAGCGCCGTCCCGGTCGCGAGGGACGTCTTGGTCGGCTTCGGCGTTTTCGAGCTCTCGGCTGTGCGGGACGGCTGCACCGTATGCGTGGCCACGACGGTGTGTGACGCAGTGGCGGTACGTGTTGCCTCAAACGTGCGTGTCGGGGCGGCGGTCCTCGTCACGTTGGGCGTCGCCGTGCCGACAATGACCGTTGCCGTTGGTGTGGGTGTTGGTGTCTTCGTCGTAGTTCTGGCAGGCGTACTGCTCGGCGTGGTCGTTGCCGGCGTGGTCGTTGCCGGCGTGATCGTTGCCGGCGCGGTGTTGGTGGCGATGGGCACTGCCGTCTTCGTCGCGGTCACCGTGCGCGTGCTGGTCGCCTGCACGGTACGCGTCAGCGCGGGTTGGACCGTACGCGTCATCGTCGGGCTCGCCGTCTTCGTCGCGGTGGGCACCGCCGTCTTCGTCGCGGTGACCGTGCGGGTACTGGTCGCCTGCGTGGCGCGCGTCGGCGTGGGCTGGACCGTACGCGTCATCGTCGGGCTCGCGGTATTCGTCGCGGTGGGCACCGCCGTCTTCGTCGCGGTGACCGTGCGGGTACTGGTCGCCTGCACGGTACGCGTCAGTGTGGGTTGGACCGTACGCGTCATCGTCGGGCTCGCGGTATTCGTCGCGGGGGGCACCGCCGTCTTCGTCGCGGTGACCGTGCGGGTACTGGTCGCCTGCATGGCGGGCGTCGGCGTGGGCTGGACCGTACGCGTCATCGTGGGCCCCGCCGTATTCGTAGCGGTGGGCGTCCTCGTCGGAGTCATCGTTATGGTTGTAGTTGGCACTGGTGTGTGCGTCGACGTAGCCGTCCGCGTCGGCGTGGCCGTGTCCGTAGGCGTTTCCGTCGCATTGATGGCTGTCGGGGTCAGCGTGACCGTGGGCGTCGGAGTTTGGGTGTCAGTCTTCGGTGTACTGGAAGAGGTTGGCGAGATCGTCGGCTCAGCCGGCGTTTCACTGGCGATGCTCGTGTGTGTAGCTGACGGTGTGTGTGTCGCTATCAGGGTCTCCGTCGCCGTGGCAGTGGGGGTTGCCGTATTGGTGGCACTTGGGTTTGGCGTGGGCGTCGATGTCGGTATCTCTGTTGGCGGCGCCGTGGCCGTCGACGTCGCCGGGATATTAGGGGTGGACCCGGGCGGCGGTGTCTGCGGAGGGATGGGCGTCTCGCAGTTGCTCCCATTGCGGCCGAAAACAAACTGTACGTCTTTGATATCGATGTCGCCGTCGGTGTGCGACGGCTCGAGGTCGAAGTACGGGCCATAGCGGAGATCGCCGAAGCGCGCGTTATACCGGACAGCGATTAACTGGTCGTCGATAATGTTGACTTTGCAGTCGGCGTTCAGATCGCCCTCGAGCGCGCGAACAATGAGTAATGAGTCCCCGACGCCCTCGATGTTCTGTTCGCTGCCTGCCACGTCGCGAACACGCGTGCTAGTCCGGACGTTGTCGAGAAGGGTGACCACGCCATTCCCCTTCGTGGGCCTCAACACGAGCGAATCCCGTGGCTCTATTTCGATGAACGCGAGAATGCCGCGTCCGATCGGTCCAACAGGAGGGTTCCCCACGACGTTGCACGAGAACATGATCCGACCGATGTCTGGAAAACTGGTGCTGCAGCTGGTTGGATTGCCCGTGCTCGCAAGGAATGGCCCTTCGCGAACCACCACCGTTATCACGGCTGCATTGAATCTGATCTCGACGTCAAATCCACCCAGTCCCGGCTCCCCCACCGGCGCGACCTCCTCATTGATGGTCAGGGTGCCGCTGCCAACAAAGACATTGGCGACGGATGGACTCTTGAAGACGGCGAGGGAGTTGGACGCGTTAACCAGCATGCTCCCAGGAACAGCGAGCAAGACCGCGGCAAAGACCACGACTGCTGCTGCTACGTACGCAGGTGCGGGCGCGGGCAGCTTCAAATGAGCGGCGAGAACAAGAGCAACGAGCACCGCGAGCGCGAACGCAATCATGAGATATGCAATGCTCGCCTTCTCGCCGAAGGTCCTCCGCCCGACGTTATCGCTGCGGTCGTCAGTCGGCGGCCCAGAAGCTCCGGGGGCCGATGCTGCAAGCAACCCGCTGATCCCTGTCGGCGTCTCCGTCGGCGTAGCGGTTTCCGTCGGTGCCGGGGTTTCCGTCGGTGCCGGGGTTTCCGTCGGTGTCGGGGTTTCTGTCGGCGTCTCCGTTGGCATCACCGTCGTGGTGGAGGTCGGCGGGAGGCCGATCGCAATGCTGCTCGATGTGCTCACCAAGAAGGGCAACGGTGCACCGAGCGGATCGCTCAATCCTCCAGTTGTCTGTTCAACTCGAATCGATAGTGGTTGGAAGACCGGCGTGAGTGCGCGCAGGCGGATCGTCCCGAGCACGCCGCTACCTCCGGCGCCGGGAGGCGTCGGACCGGTTGTTACGCATCCAACTCGCACGCCGGTCGCCTCGACGGCCGGTGGCAAACAGCTGACGGGCCGCCCCGTGCTTCCGAGGAAGGGGCCATCCGTGAACGCGACGAACTCCACCGCCCCCGGAACGAAGGCTCCACTCACGTTGAAGACAAGCACGACGAGGGCTTCGTACGAACCGACATTCGACGCGTTGGAAACGACCAGGTCCACGTCAAATTCCTGACCGACGAAGACTGTGGCTGTCATCGGCTCAACGCCGATGTTTGCGACGTTACCGGGTATGGGTGTTGGTGTCGGTGTACCCGGAGTGGGCGTCAAGGTGGCAGTCGGACAAGGGCCGTCGCACGGTTCGACAGTTACGATTCCGTTTTCCAGCGTGTTGATCGGAATCAATGCGCCAGAGACCCTTAATAGCAGCGATTCATCTAGGTTGACGGGCGTGGTGCCAGGCGTCATGGCAACGAAGAAGAACCGCGTGATGACACCACTGCCGCTGGGTCCTTCGGGCTCATCTCCTAACGTTGCGCACGCAAGCGTGACTGTTCCGCTACCGATCGAGTTGACTGGGCAACTGACTGTTCGACCAGTACTGGCAAGAAATGGACCATCCTGCACAGCTACGAAATCAAGCACGGCCGGATCGAAAGTGATGCTGATTTCGTACGCGCCGAGGTCGATAACGTTTTCTGCGAGGACTTCCACCACGACCTGCTCGGACGAGCTGACTGTTTGAGAAGTGGGGGCGACCCGAATGGTCACCGGCAGCTCTGGCGCGGGCGTAGTGCTCGGTGATGGCGTGAATGTTAACGTCGCGGTCGATGTCGGCGTCTCCGTTGGACAAAGACCTGGGCAAGGGGTTGGAGTCGCCGTATTCGTCGGACTCAGCGTCGCTGTGGGCGTCGCGGTGGCGGTCGGTGTCGAGGTCGCGGTTGGGCACGCGCCACTGCAAGGTCCGATTGTTCGGTCGCCATCTATCGCCTGAGCGAGGATGACACCACCGGTGGCGTCCGTCAGGGTGACGTCTTGGAGATCAAGGACCGTAAACCCTTCTTCATCCGCGTTAAATGTCACGATCGCGAGTTGGCCTGAGCCGCTGGGTGCCGCCGGCGTGTCTCCGAGCGTCACGCAGGTCAACCGGAGCGAGTCGACTGAGAACACCGGCTCAAGGCAGTGCACGGTCCGTCCCGTGCTCCCGAGAAACGCGCCTGCGTCTACGTCGACCGCCGTCACCACCGCGGGATTGTATGTCACGGAGAATTCGAACGCTCCAAGCCCGGAAATGTTCTGAACGGCGATCTGCGCCTGAAACTGCGTGCCTTTAGCAACCGAGCCCGACAACGGTTGCAGGCAGACAACGGGACTGAGCACACCGCACGCGATGACCGGTGTCGGCGTCGCCGTGAATATAGATGTGGCCGTTGGTGTCGCCGTCGCAGTAGGGCAGACTCCACCGGGACACGGCGTGCTCGTCGGTGTTGGCGTAAACGTGGGACCAGCAGCCACAACGATCTCACCACTTATCGCGACCGCGTTGATAGTGTCGCCCAGCACATCGGCGAGCGACGGATCCAGCGCCAGGGCGGCGGTTCCTTCACCAGCGCCGATCCAACTCACGACTGCGAGGATCCCCGTACCGCTGGGACCGGCCGGCAAGCCACTGGATGCACAGCCGAACCGAAGCTGCCTGATTGATCCACCGAAATCGAGGATGATCGGGGCGGGACAGAACACCGTGCGCCCAGTGCTGCCGAGAAAGCCCGCGTTATTCGGGCTCCCCAGCGTCACCAGAGAGCTGTCAAACGTGATGATCACCTCGTACGCGCCAAGGCCCGTTACGTTGTGCACCTCAATATCCGTATTGACGCCGCCTCCGATGAACGTCGTCTGCGACTGCGGCACGATGTTCTCGAAGGTGCCTGACGGCAGCGTCGGGGTCTCCGTGGGCGTCGGCGATGGTGTGTCGGGCACAAGCGTCTCGGTCGGCGTGGGGGTTTCTGTCGGCATCTCCGTCGGCGTCGGCGTTTCGGTGGGCGTCGGCGTTTCCGACGCCGTCTCGGTGGGCGTCGGCGTTTCGGTCGCGGTCGCGGTTTCTGTCGGTGTGTCCGTCGGCGTGGGCGTGTCCGTTGGCGTGGGCGTGTCCGTCGGCGTCGGTGTGTCCGTCGGCGTCGCCGTGTCCGTCGGCGTGTCCGTCGGTGTCGGCGTCGCCGGCGGTGTGAAGAACACACGAATGGGAACCCAATCCAAGAAGAAATCCCGAGTCGCGTCGTCGCTATTCGACGTCACGCGAACGACGAAGTTCGGATCTCCCAGGTCGCCAGGCACCCACGTCCGACCCCAGGTATCAGCCGGACCACCCAGACTGGCTGAGTGTTCGACGGCGGTGGGAACGACGTCAGTCTGCGCAGTCGTCCACGTGATTCCACCGTCCCATGACAACTCGACGCTCGAGCTGTTGACACCGGCCGTGTCATCGACCCACCAATCTAGTCGCACTTCGATACCATCGATCGTTGCGCCTGGCGGAATGGATACCGCGTAACCGGAGAAGCGGTGTTTGTCCCCGGCGCCATTGATGTTGCTGGCAAAGAGCGCATCATCAAAAAAGGCGTTGGACGGGTCCACTTCGAATCCATCACCAACGTCAACAACTTGGGCAGAGGGTCCGAGGAAGCCCGTGTCAGTCGGGGCTGCCGAGGTGGGGATTGAGAGGACCACCGCGAGCATCGCAGCGCTGACCAGCAGCGCAATGAATGGCAAGACCGATCGCGTCGCACCGATCACGCCAGGCAACCAGAATTGGCGCTGTTCCGGTCTTCGGTGCATGCCAGTGCCTCAGGCAGACTCGAATCGAGCCATAAGCCGCTCGGCCTTCCGGCGTTGTTTGTGGGTTACCGGCGATGGTTATACCCAACAACGATGAAGACGCGCTGAAATAACAGAGGGCCGGAGCGACTCCTTTCGCACATAGAGAAAGGGGAGTCGTACTGGCTCTCCCCCAGGTACTACGGCCAAGATCGGCGGGTGTGGCTGCACATAAACTATCATCGAGGTCGCGCGTTGTCAACGTCAAGGAACGCCTCAATACACCTAACCTTGACGAAGCATACGCCGAACAATCAACGCAGCGTTCGGAACCTTGACGACGAG
>DATECV010000046.1:0-4712 GCA_035286725.1 Dehalococcoidia bacterium
CCAGCGCCGCCACTGCGTCGCGAGCCTGCTCCGCCGTGCGCAGCAGCGCCACCGTCGCACCGGGCGTCGCCGACTCCAGCCCCGGCAGCACCTCCAGCCGCACGCGGTTCCGCAGCAACGACGTGTCGGCGTTCGTCACATCGTCGACGAACGGCAGCCCGCGCGCGTCGCAGTAGGCCCGCGTCTCCCGGCGCGACACGCACAACATCGGCCGAGCAACAGCCCCGCTCACATCCCGCTTCTCGCGTCCCAATTCTCGTTCCGCCGCCATGCCTCGCAGGCCGTGCAGCCCGGCGCCCCGCAGCGTGTGCATCAGCACCGTCTCCGCCTGGTCGTCCGACGTGTGCCCCGTCACGATCGCCCGCAGCTCGAGCTGTGACGCCGCCTCCCGCAGAAACGCGTACCGCGCCTCGCGCGCCGCCGCCTCGCCCCCGCGCGGCGCAGCCCACGCGCCCGTCACCAGCTCGAGGCCGTACCGCGCGCACAGCGCCTCGACCGCGGCGCGGTCCAGCGCCGCCGCCTCGTCCCCGCGCAGCCGGTGGTCGAAGTACGCGACCGCGCAGCGCCCCGCGTCGACCACGCCCGCCTCGACGAGCAGCGCCGCCGTCGCGACCGAGTCGCCGCCGCCGGACAAGGCCACCAGCGCGCGCCCGTCAGCCAGCGACGGCGTCCGCTCCGCGGCGAACGCGCGTACCCGCGATTCCAGCTCCCGCACGTCGATCGTGCCTGCCATGTCCGCCATGCCTGAAATGGTAGCGGGAACCGGCGACCGGCCCGCGGCGTCTATCCTGCAGTGGAGGCCCCGTCATGAAGCTCGCGCTCCTCGTCCTCATCCCGCTGCTCGCCATCGCCGCCGTGGGCGCCACCTGTGGCAACGACGAAGACGGCGCACCCGCCCCGACGTCCACGCCCGGCCGGAAGATCGTCGACGCGCCCATCGACGGCCTCGACATCGTCGTGCGCGAGAGCTTCCCGCCCCAGTACGGCGTACACATCGTGTCCGGCCTGCCCTCCGGCTGCGCGCAGTTCGACAAGGCCGAGATCACCGGCCGCACCGCCGCCGAGATCACCATCCGCGTCACCAACACCGTGCCGGCCGACCCCAACGTCGCCTGCACCGCCATCTACGGCACGCACGAATCGGACGTCGATCTCGGCAGCGACTTCACCGCCGGCGCCACCTACACCGTGCGCGTCAACGACAAGTCCATCGACTTCACCGCGCAGTAGCGCCCCCATCCACGAACAGCTCCCGCCACCACGGCTCCGAGGTCGCGGCCCCCGCGGGCGTCGGCGTCCCTCCGGGCTCGGCCGGCGCCGGCGTGGGCGCGCTGCCCGATACGATGACCAGCGTTTCGCCCGGCCGCACCAGTCCCAGCGTGTTCCGCGCCACGTACTCCACGTACTCGTCCGACTTCAGGTAGTCCCGCACCGCCACGAGCTGCGCGTGCTCCCGGTTCAGCTCGGCGATGTCCCGCCGGAGCTGCGTCTCCTCCTCGTGCAGGCGATAGTTGTGCGCCACGTACCGCCACGTCGTGAAGCTCACGTACGTGACCGTGAGCACGGCCGCGCACACCAGCAGCGGCGTCAGCGGAAGATGCGGTAGCCGGGACACGCCTCGCTCGCCCTCCGTCGTTCGCCCGCCCACCGATCGCAACCATAGCAGAGGTTCGAGCCCGCCGTGACCGCCTATAGGCACCTCTGATCGCCGGACGATCACCTATAGACGCCGCCGATCACAGGAAACACAAAGGGCCGCATCCCGCGGCCCCTATAACCTACAACCTAAAACCTACAACCTCAGCCCGCCGTCCGCTCCGTCCGCGGCCGGAACGTCCGCTCGCTCGACGGCACGTCCCGAAAGAAGTTCTTGTTGATCTCGATGTACTGCTTCCACTCCGCCGGCACGTCGTCCTCGTGATAGATCGCCTGCACCGGGCACGCCGTCTCGCACGCCGCGCAGTCGATGCACGTGTCCGGGTCGATGTAGTACTGCGGGTCTTCCTCCCGGGTGTAGATGCAGTCCACCGGGCACACGTCCACGCACGAGGCGTCCTTCGTGCCGATGCAGGGTTCCGTAATGATGTAGGCCATCGCCCGCTCCTGCTGCACAGCCTGTGGCACAGCCGCCCATCGAAGAGTCGCCGCTCGCGCAGTCGCCGTAGGAGACAGGAGACCGGCTGTGCTTTCGTCCTTATGTCTCCGGACCGCGGACCCCAGGCTTCCGTACCACCACCAGCCCCGCGCCCGTCACGTGTACCTGGCAGGCCAGCCGCACGTTCGTCTCCACCACCCGCTCCCCCCGCTCGGCCACCAGCGCCGCCCGCTCCGACCGCCCCATGGGCGAGAGCAGCCCCGCGCCCTCCAACACCTCGCAGGCGCAGGTGGTACAGCGCCCCTCGCCCCCGCAGGTGGTGGGCCAGTAGTAGCCGAGGGCCTGCGCCGCCCCCATGACCGTCTCGCCGGCGCCCGCCTCGTACTCGACGGCCAGCGGCTCGACCCGTATGTTCGTCCGAACGTTCGGCCGAATCCTCGCCATCGTGCTCCGCCGGTTAGCTTAGCACACGTTAAATTAGCCGAAACGGGTGCCGCCTGGGCCGAAGATCAGGTCCATTCCGCAGGAGACGCCGCCTTCCGCCGAAGCTACAATCGCCGCGCGGAACATCACAACTGCATCCGTCGTCCATATCAGATGTGCTAGCATTCGTGCCGACGGGGACGGAAAGGAGACGCCCATTGAAGTCTGGCTTCGAGCCCGGTATCGCCGATGAGATGACCATCACGACGACACCGGACATGGGGATCACCCACCTGGGGCCAGACGTGCCATCCATGTTCTCCACCCCTTCGATGGTTTCGCTCATCGAGGGGACGTGCGTCCGCCTGATCACACGCTACGTCGACCCCGGCGAACAGTCCGTCGGCTTCCGCGTGGACGTCCGGCATACCGCCCCCACCGCCATCGGCAAACAGGTCACGGCAAAGGTGCGGCTGCGGGAGATCAACGGCCGCCGCTTCCTCTTCGATGTCGAAGTGCTCAACGAGGATGGCGTCAAGATCGGCGAGGGCCAGCACGAGCGCGCCCTCATCGACATCAAACGTTTCGCCGGAGCCAAGAGTTAAGCGGCGTGTGCCGTTAGCGAGGCTTTTTAACAGGTGGGGGTTAACCCCAGGTACCAGTCGGTAGTTCTACCGGAGACGCAACTGGCCAACCCGCCCGGGACCAGGCATCCGGCTCCGGAACAAGGAGGAGAAGAGCAGTGAAAAAGTGGTTAGCCCTTGGCGTGCTGGCCTTCGCGGCCCTTGCCGCGTTTGCGGGCACGTGCACCATCATCAGAGTCAACTACGTAGAGATCGACGGCAAGGACACCTACGGAGCCGAGCTCAAGAACGACTCCGGCGCCGACTTCCTCCAGCATAACTTCGTCGTCGCCTTCATCAACAGCAGCGGCGCCGTCGTGGAGACCAAGACCGTCCCCGGCTGCCTCCGCACGCTGCAGAACGGCAAGTCCAACTTCTTCTCGGCCACCAGCACCCTCAGCCCCTCGTCCACCGACGTCGCGCTGTCCCGGCTGGCGTTCGACAGCACCCTGAAGGTCGGCTCGGCCGAGACCGGTGACGTCACCATCACCATCACCTCGATCACCCGCGAGGGCGACGAGCTCACCGTCATCGGCAAGATCAAGAACGAGGACAGCGACGACCTGGACGACCCCGTCGTCTGCATCGTCGTGCGCGACACCTCCAGCAACGTCGTGAAGGTGTTCCGCGACAGCGCCTCCGGCGACCTGGACGAGGACGACGAGTACTCCTTCACCCTGACCTTCACCGTGCCCGACAGCACGACCGAGGTCGATGAGGTCGACGTGCACGTGGACGGCCTCGAGGACGGCGTGCCCACCAAGCCAGAGTCCGACACCGGCAACGCCGTCACCGAAGTCGGCGACGCCGAGGACCTCGCGTTCAGCGTCCAGCCCGCGAACACCACCGGCGGCACGGACTTCGCCAGCGACGTGAAGGTGAAGATCGTCGACGAGGACGGCAACACCGTGACCAGCGCGGACGACAACATCACGCTGGCCATCGACACCAACCCGAGCGCCGGCACCCTCACCTGCGACGACACGACGGTTGACGCCGTCGACGGTGTCGCGACCTTCTCAGACTGCAGCATCGACAAGGCTGGCACGGGCTACAAGCTCAAGGCGACCGCCACCGGCCTCACCACCGCCACCAGCACCGCCTTCGACGTGACCGTCGGCGCCGCGGCGAAACTCACGTTCACCACGGAGCCAAGCGCAGTGGCCACCGCGGCAACGGACTTCGCGCAGCAGCCAGTTGTCACGGTGCAGGACGCCGGTGGGAACACGGTTACCACGAGCGTCGCGCCCGTCACACTGACGATTGCCGGAGCAGGCCCTGGCGTTCTCACATGCACCACGAACCCGCTCCCGGCAGTGGCCGGCGTAGCGGACTTCGCAGGTGAAGGCTGCGAGATCAGCCTCGCAGGAACGAATACCATCGTCGCATCGAGCGGCGCGCTGGCAACCGATACCAGCGTCTCGATCGTAACCAGCTAGTCGACCGGCACACAGCAGATCAAGGAACGGGCCGCCCGAGATGGGCGGCCCTTCCTCTTCCCCCCTTCTGTTCACTGTCCCCTGTCCCCTGTCCCCCTGTCCCCTCCGTTGATGCGCCTCTGCAACCCGCCC
>DATECV010000047.1:0-4462 GCA_035286725.1 Dehalococcoidia bacterium
CGCGCTCACGCGCTATGCGGACGCGGAGGCGCTGCTGGCGCTGCCGCCCGTCGACACAACGGGCCTGGAGACGGGGCTGGAGGTGTCCAGGCTGGCGCTGGCGACGGCGCAGGCGCTGGCCCAGCCGCCGTCCGTCGATCCATCGTCGGACGCGGCGACGTCGCTCCTGGTCCGGCGCGCGTCCGATGCCGGCCTCAACGTGCGAGGCATCGCCAGCGCGCCGGCGTCACAGACGAAGAACGCCGAGGTGGTCTACGACGTCGAGGGCATCCGGATGGCCGTCGAGGGCAGTGTCAGCCAGGTCATCGAGTTCCTCACCAGACTCGGCGATACGGAGCCCGGGCTCATCCCGTCGCTCACGGGCATGACCGTCGACGAAAAGAACCTCGCCCACGCCGAGATCACGTTCAGCGTGTACACACTGGTTCCACTTCCGACGCCCTCCGCCGCGGCTACGCCCGGAGGTGGCCGATGAACCTGCGGACGCTGTTGCGCCAGCCCGTCCTCACGGTCGCGTTTCACCCGCTGGGCATCCGGTGGACCGTCGGCCAGCGGGGCCGCGTCTCGGCGTCCGGCCGTGTGCCGCTGCCGGCGGGCTCGCTGGTGGACGGTGTCATCGCGGAGCCGGACGTCGCGGGCCGGACGCTTCGCGAGGCGGCGAGCTTCCGCGGGAAGGGGCGCATGCAGGTGGCGCTGGCGCTGCCAGCCCAGCGGACGGTATTTCGCGTGCTGGAGCTGCCGCCGCTCAAAGGAAAGCAGTTCTCCGAGTTGGTGGCGCGGGAGATCCGGCGCGAAATGCCGATGATGTCCGACAACGCGTACGTGTCGTGGAAGCGGATGCCCGACCGCGAGGGGATCGCCGTGGTCTTTGTGGTCGGCGTCGCGCGGGACGTCGTCGACTCTCACGTGGCGGCGGCGCGGGCCGCGGGACTGCACCCGCAGTCTGCGGACCTGCGCATCATCGCCGCCGCGCGCGCCGTGGGCCAGGCGGACTGTGTCATGGCGTGTGTCGAGGACGATGAGACGGAGATCGCGATCTTCCGCGACGGCATGCCCGGCGTGGTGCGCCACGTCGACCTGGTGGCGAACGCCGATGGCGCCGAGTGGGCCAGGCAGCTCGCGGAGGAACTGACGCGCACGCTGAAGTTCTATCGCGACACGCACCGAGACGACGAGCTGGCGGGCCAGCTTCCGATCACGTTCGTGGGTGACGCCGCGCCCCGGGCGATGCTGGCGGCGGAGATCCGCGAGATGACCGGCCGCGAGCTGGAGATGCCACCGCTCCGGCTGGTGCTCACGCCGGAGCAGGACACGGTGGGATTTGCCGCGAACGTCGGGCTGGCGCTGAAGGACATCGCCGCATGATCAGGCAGGGCGTGACTCCGGCGGCTGCGATCATCGACATCAACCTGCTTCCGCAGGAGCACCGTCCCGCGCAGGTGTCGTGGATGGCGCTCGGCGTGGCCGCGGTGCTGGCCGTGTTGCTGCTGGCGATGATCCCGCTGGCCTTTCGGCTGGAGGCGGCGCGGACGCGCGCGGAAGGTGCGCTGGAGCTCGCGGAGAGCTCGGAGTTCGAGCTGAGCGGCGTGGAGGCGGAGCTGGCGCAGCAGCGCGCGCTACAGGTCGAAATCGACACAACCGTGGCCGAGACGACGGCCCTGCAAGCGGACCGGGACTTCCTGCAGGGAGGCGCACGGCCGCTGTCCGAGGACCTCTTCTGGCTGTACGGATTCGGCTTTCTGCCCCCGGGCGCGCGCATTCTCTCTGTGACCGGAAACGAGACGGGGTTCAAGATCGACGGCCAGGCGACCGGCCCGCTGGACGGCATCGCCTACGCGGACAAGCTGGCAAACGAAGGGGGCTTCGAGGCCGCGCGCATGACGGCGTACACACCCGGCAGCCAGGCGGGGGGTCAGTTCACGGTGGAGGTGACGCGATGAGCGAGGGACCAACACCGCTTCTGAACGAGTTGCTGCGGCAGATGGTGGAATCGGGTGCTTCGGACCTCCACCTGTCATACAACTCGCCCCCCGTGCTGCGCCTGCACGGCGCGCTCATCCCCGTCGAGCACGCCCAGCCACTGGACGCCGCCGCGCTGCGGGACATGCTGGCCGTCGTCGCGAGCGAACACGAGAGGGAGCGCTTCGAGAAGGAGCGGGAGCTGGACAACGCGCTGGACCTGGCCGGCGTCGGGCGGTTCCGTGTGAACGCCGCCTTCGAACGTGGGCGTCCCTACTTCTCGTTCCGGCTGGTGAACGACACGGTGATGTCGATCGAGGAGCTGGGTCTGCCGCCCGTCTGCGACCGGCTCACGCAGCTGCCCAGGGGCCTGGTGCTGGTCACGGGGCCAACGGGCAGCGGCAAGTCGACGACGCTGGCGGCGATGATCGAGCGGATCAACGAGCGTGAGGCGCGTCACGTCGTGACCATCGAGGATCCAATCGAGTTCGTACACCGCAACCGCAGGAGCATCATCGAGCAGCGCGAGGTCGGCGTGGATACGCGGTCGTTCGCGGAGGCCCTCCGCCGGGCGCTGCGGCAGGATCCGGACGTGATCCTGGTGGGTGAGATGCGCGACCTGGACACGATGTCCGCTGCCATCACGGCCGCCGAGACCGGGCACCTGGTGTTCGCCACGCTGCACACGCCCGACGCGCCGCAGACCATCGACCGCATCGTGGACGCGTTCCCGGCTCACCAGCAGCAGCAGATCCGGCTGCAGCTCTCGATGGTGATCGAGGGCATCGTCGCCCAGATCCTGGTGCCGACCGCGGGTGAAGACGACCGCATCGCCGCGTGCGAGGTGATGCTGGGCACGCCGGCGATCCGTAACCTGATCCGCGAGCAGAAGACGCACCAGATCCCCAACATCATCGCGACAGGCGCGCAGGCGGGCATGCGCACGCTGGACCAGGCACTGGCCGAGCTGGTGCGGCAGCGGGCCATCTCGCGCGACACGGCCTTCGCCTGCGCCCGCTCGCCCGAGGAACTGGGGCGCCTGCTGGGAGGCAGCGCCGCCTATGCAGCTTGACACGCCACGCGGTCGGCTGTCCGCAGCCGCCTTTTCGCAGACGCGCGTCCACGTCGGCGCCGGACTGATCGCATGGCTGGCGGCCGCGCTGGCCGGCGCCACCGTCTTTGCGGTGTACCTCACGACGCTGGCGCCCACGGTCATGTGGTACGACATGGGCGAGTTCGCCACGACGTCGGCGACGCTGGGCATCGCCCACAACACGGGATACCCGCTGCTCATCCTTACCGGGAAGGCGTTCACGTTCCTGCCGTTCGGAGAGACCGCGTGGCGGGTGAACCTGATGTCGGCCGCCTTCACGGCGCTGGCGATCGCGATGGTGTTCGGGATCATCCACGACCTGACGCGGGACTACGTGAGCGCCGCTGTCGGCGCGCTGACGCTGGCGTTCGCGTCCACCATCTGGGTCAATGCGACGTGGGCGACGTCGTACGGCATGAACCTGTTTTTCACCGCTGTGGTGACGCGGCTGATGCTGGCGTGGTGGCGGGAGCGCTCGCCGCGGGCGCTGGTGCTGGCAGCGCTGGCCTTCGGGCTGGGCATCTGCAATCACCGCCTCATCGTCCTGGTGGCGCCGCCGTCGCTGCTGCTGTTGGCGCTGGGCTGGCGCAGCCTGACGCCGAAGGCCTGCGGACTGGCGGGAGTGGCGTTCCTGCTGGGCCTCAGCGTGTACGTCTACCTGCCGGTCCGGGGCGAGATGGACCCGCAGCTCTCGTGGGCCCGTCCCGCCGAGTGGGGGACGTACTGGTCGATGTTCCTGAACGGGCAGACACCGGGCGAGTACTGGAGCCTTAACGTTGCGGACCGGATCGACGTTCTGTGGGCCTACCCGTCGTACGACCTGACGGCGGCGGGACTGGCGCTCTCCGCTGTTGGGGCAGCCGTGTGCGCCGTGCGGTCACGCGCCGTCGCGGCGTACTTCGCACTGCTGGTGCTGCTGGACGCGGCCGTCGTGGAGGCGTACGGGATCCACAACATCTACAACTATCTGACGCCCGGCTACCTGGCGCTGTGCGTGTTCATCGGCATCGGCGCCTCCTGGGTCATCGCCACGACGCGCCGGGCCGCGGAGGCGCGGATGTCGGTCAGGCCGCACGTCAGCGTCGCCGGTATCGCTGCCGTGCTGGCGTTGTTGCCGGCGTTTCTGTTCTTCCGCAACTACGACCGCGTCGACAGGAGCGCCGACTACAACGCCGCTGACTTCGCCCGGACTACGCTGGACCGCGTGCCGGCCAATGCGGTGATCCTCACCGATAGCTGGGCCGCGCCGCCCCTGTGGTACGCCCAGCTCGTCGAGGGATACCGGCGCGACGTGTTCGTTTCGCCCATCTTCTCCGTACCGGGTGAGGACGTGGCGGCGTTCGCGCGCCCGTATCTTGATCAGGGGCGCAGCGTGTACATCGCGGAGGGCCTGCGCGTCTCCACGAGCGA
>DATECV010000048.1:0-2800 GCA_035286725.1 Dehalococcoidia bacterium
CTTCGTTTCGCCCGACGCCAAGATCGTCAGCATTGAGGACACGCCGGAGTTTCAGGTGCCGCACCCCAACTGGATCCGGGAGGTGGTGCGTGGCTCGCTCTCTGCCGGAGACTCCTCCGTCTCCATGTTCAGCTTGCTCAAGGCAGCGCTGCGCCAGCGGCCCAACCTGATCGTGGTGGGCGAGATCCGAGGCGAAGAGGGTGCCATCGCCTTTCAGGCGATGCAGACCGGCCATGCGGTGATGGCCACCTTTCACGCGTCGACGGTGGAGAAGCTGATCCAGCGTATGACGGGGAACCCGATCAACGTGCCGAAGGCGTACATCGACAACCTGAACGTGGTCGTCATCTGCAGCGCCGTCCGCCTGCCCGACGGCAGGCGCGGCCGCCGCATCCTCAGCGTGAGCGAGCTGGTTGGGTACGACAAGTCGACCGACTCGTTCGCGTTCGTCGAGGTGTTCCGCTGGAACTCGGCCAACGACACGTTCGAATTCACGGGGAACATGAACAGCTACCTGCTCGAGAACCAGATCGCCCACAAGCGCGGGATCCCGGTGCAGAACAAGCGGGTGATCTATCAGGAGCTGGAGCGGAGAGCCGCGCTCTTCCAGCGGCTGGCAGAACAGGGAAAGAACGACTTCTATGAGCTCTACACCATCTTCTCCAAAGCGCAACGAGAAGGCCTCCTCTAAGCCCGCCCGGGGCGGCGAGGACGCCGGCTTCAAGCTCTTCGGCAGGTATGAGCTGGAGAAGATCTTCAGCCGCGAGCCGCTCGAGTTCGACCTTCTCTCGCAGCTGACCCACATGTCCGGCGTGGCGACGTCGGGGATGAGCCGGGCGCAACTCTTTGAGGGGACGGCGGGGCTCTCCTACAGCACATCGAAGCTGTTCCGCCAGGTGCATCTGGTGGCGCAACGGCTGAACTACGACTACTCCCGGGCGTGCGAGCTGGTGGCGGACACCGTCGACGACGAGAACGCACGCAACCTGCTTCTCCACTTCGCCACGTCGCTCTCCTCAGGCGAGGAGGAGTCGCACTTTCTCCTGCGCGAAGCGGCGCTCCAACGCGAGACGTACGGCAAGGCCTACGCGCGCAAGATCGAGTCGCTGCAAAAGTGGTCGGACGCGTACGTGGCGCTCATGGTCTCCGCCACGCTGGTGGTGGTGATCTCCCTGGTCTCGATGATGATCTATCCGTTCAGCCCGATGGCGATCGTCGGGCTCGCCGGCCTGATGTGCTGCGTCACGTTCCTCGGCGGCTGGCTGATCTTTGCGGTGTCGCCCCTCGAGGTAAAGACGCACTCTCTCAAGCACCGGTCGCCGGAGCAGGAGAGGGCGGGGAAGCTGGCGAAGGTCCTGATCCCGGCCGCGGCCGTTGCTGGACTGGCCGCGGGCTGGCTGTTCGGCCTGCCGTTCGCGCTCCTGATTTCCGGAGTGCTCATTGCGCCCGTCGGCTACGTCGCGTTCATGGACGACCGGAAGATCGACGCGCGCGACCGCGACATCTCGACTTTCGTGCGCGCCCTGGGAGGCGTGATGGCGGCGGCAAGCATTACCACCGTCGATGCGCTGAGCCGGCTGAACCGCCGCTCGCTCAGCTCGCTGGAGCCGCTGGTGCGGCGACTCTACATCCGGCTCAAGAACGGCATTTCGCCCGACCTGTGCTGGCTTCGTCTGGCCGCCGAGAGCGGCAGCGAGGTGGTCACGCGCTGTGTGCGCATCTTCTGGGACGGGGTACGAGTAGGGGGCGATACTGAACAGGTCTCGGGCCTGGCGTCGGAGTTTGCCCTGAAGATCTCGTTGGCGCGCCAGGATCGCAAGCTGGTCGCCAACACGTTCGCCTGGGTGGTCCTGCCGCTGCACGCCGTGCTGCTGGGGATCCTGCTGTTCGTGACAGAGGTGGTGCAGGTGTTCGGCAACCAGCTGAACGTGGCGCAGAGCCAAAGCCTCGACAGCAGCATCGTCGCGGAGGCCGGCATCGGCGACGTGATGCTGCTCCAGTTCGCCTCGCTCGACTTCATCCCGGTGTTCGTGGGCACGGTGGCGCTGATGCTGACCGCGGCGAACTCGTTCGCGCCGTACGCCGCCACCGGCGGCCACCGGCTCAAGCTCTGTCTGTACGCGGCGGTGATGATGATCATCTCCGCCATCGCTCTGCTGGTGGTCCCACGCTTGGTGCAAGGGATGTTCGAGAACATCGCCACTACGCCGGGCGCGGTCCCCACTCCCAGTCCGTAGTCGCAGGAGGTGTACCTGATGTCGGCTGTATCACGACTTCGAAAGCTGCTCCAGACCCTGACGCTGGCTGGCGATGACGATGACACCGTGAATCCCATGGAGGAGAGCCTCGCATTCGACGAGGAGGAGGGTCTTCTGTTGCCCACTGTCTCGGGGCCGCGTAGTTCCGTGGAAGGAGCCGTTGTTGTGCCCGAACAAGTAGACGCTTCCGACGACCCGGCGCCGCTGGCGGCCCCTGAGCAGGACACACAGGATGTGCCCATCGACGCGACCGACGAGGCGGAACCGACCTTGGGAGACGACGTCCTTCCGGACGATCCGGCGGCCGAGACAGCGGCGCCAGAGCCGGCGGAGGCGGGTGAGCGCCCCGCGCTAACCCTAGTCAAAGCTTCGGCCGACCCGCAGGACGCGGAATCGAGTCAGGAGTCGCCGAGCCCGGTTGCGGTAGACGACCTGCTGTCCGCCTCCCGAAACACCGTCGTGGAGAGTAGCCACGGCGACCTGACCAAGGAGCTCGATGACGCGCCCGTCGCGGAGCTCCTCTCCGAGCTCCGCGAGATTCG